>JAVBYH010000353.1 GCA_030824175.1 Bacteroidota bacterium
GAAGTCGCGGAACTGCACGAATTCGTCCGCCGTCATCTGCGGGCCGGATTGTGTCATCGGCATGGGCGGCGACGCAAGCGGTCGGGGAATAGGAACGATGGTTGTCGGTTGAAACATCTGTGATCCTTCGTCGGAGTCGGGAGAAAAATTTTTTAATTAAGCTCGGGCATCATCACGCCGGCGCCCTGGCGCCGCTGCAGCTGTGCGACCGCCATGTCGCGCACGAGTTCGTCCTCGTCGCCGGCAAGCATGGCGAGCAATCCGGGAATGCGCGGATCGTCGATTGTTTCCACGAGTTCGATCGCGTGCATCTTGTTCCACGGTTCGGTATCGTTGGCCATCTCCTGCAGATGGTCCATCGCACGGTCGCCGTCGACCTTGAACAGGTTGTCGAGCACGAACCGGCGCATTTCAGGATCGGGATTATACCACTGGCGTTCGACGAATTCAACGAGCCTGTCGAAATCCTCGTACGACACCGTCAGGAGAAGGTTGTTATAGATCTTCGTATTGAACTGCGAGAGCGCGTTGTAGACGAGCTGGAGCACGACAAGCGGCGGGTCGTCGTGCGTGGCGAGATTCGCCAGCGCCGCGGCAAACGCCTTGTCGGGTTCGCGGTAGAAGTAATTCGCGAGCTGTTCGTCGAGGGCCGGATTCGCGCCGAGCGCGGTGCCGAGCGCCGCCGACACGTCGTCGCCGGTAAACCACATGAGGGCTTCCACGGCCCACGGGTACTGGGCGCCGTGGTCTTCGTTCACGAGTTCGCAAAGGTTATTTTCGAAGCCGCCCGGGAATGTCGGAAGCACGCCGGACTTCTTGATGAGTTCAACAAGCGACTGGAGCGCCATGCGGCGGAGGTTCGGCTCCTTCTGCTGGTCGGCGAACTGGATGAGCGTCGGGATGACCGCGTCGTCGCCCACGGCGCCGAGCGCCTCGAGCACCGCGAAGCGGATGAGCGGATCGTCATCGTAAAAATGCTGGAACAGAAATTCGAGCGAGTCGCGGCTGCCGATCTTGCCGAGCGATTCGATGATGACGTGGCGCAGAATTTCGCGGCGTGTGTAGAGGTCTTTCAGCTTCTCGACGGCCTCGGGTACGCGGCAGTTGCCGAGCGCCTCGACGCCCGCATACGCCACGTTGTCGTCCTTGTTCTCCATCACACGGAAGAGATGGGGAGCGACGGCCGGATCCTGGATGAGGCCGAGCACATCGATGGCGAATTTCTGCGTGTCGACATCGTTCACATGACAGTACGGATAGAGACAGTCGACCGCGTCGCGGCCCATGAACACGAGCAGCTCTCCGGCCAGATTCCGCACTACCGCCTGGCGGTGCGTGATCAGGGGGGCGATGGCGCCCGCCACCTGCGCATTCTTCCACCCGCGAAGCGTGTTCGCCGCCGCATCCCTCACACCCGGCGAACCGTCCATCAGCATCTGTACGACGATCGGTACCGTCGCCAGGTCAGGCTCATTATATTGCAGCTGCTCTATGGCCGCACGACGAACATCGGGATCTTCACTGGTAAGCTGTGTTGTGAGCTCTGGTATCATCGGTATATGAAATTGTTGTGTGATAAGCCCGCGCAGGGTATGCAACGACTGGCCGGTAACATCCAACGGATGGTACTACATTCTCGTTTCCTATTATTTATCAATAATTGTGCCAACAGGCGCATTGTGAATTCTCTCCGTAATTTCCCCGATTTGAATATCCACGTCTGTACATAGCAAAGCCATAGAACCGGAAATTCGGTCCTATGGCTAATATTGATCAACTCCGGTTTCAGATGTCTATATCAAGCTGTGTTGTGAACGTGTCTGGGAAATACCCGTCGTTGTAGAAATTATATCCGACCATGACGCCGATCGTCTTCGTAAAATTCCATGTCGCACCGATATTGAACGCCCCGAATGCATGTATGCCGTCCTGGTAGTCGACGGCGAGCACGAGCTGTTCCGCGAGTTCGGGCATCGGCCGGTCCCATGCCACCATGAACCCGTGCTGGTTTGGAATGCCCTTCAGGTCGCGGAGCATCCGCTTGTTTCCGGAATAATATCCCCCGGTGATGCGGCCGATGCCGGGGATCACTTTCGAGGCGACGCCGAAGAGGATGTTATAGTCGGTGACGTCCTTCTTGAATCCGACGCTCGCAACGCCGGCCGCGAGGGCGGGCGCGCCCGTGAAGAGCGCATGCTCCGCGATGCCGAACTTCGCATTCAACGACCAGGGCGAATCGGTGGGCTCCATGAGATCGACCCCGACCTCGAGTCCGACGGGAAACGACGGCGGCAGCACACCCATCGTCACACCGATATCCGTCGGGAAGGCGATGCCGCCGTTGGCGGGAGATTTCTTGAAGACGCTGAAATAATTGTCGATGCCCAGCCGGACGACGGTGAAGGGCTGCACATAGGTGGAGGGTATCCACACGATCCCGGACCCGGTGGCGAAACACTCGCCGGCTACGGTCAGCGTGAGGAGGAGACGAAGCAGCAAGACGCGCGACGCCTTTGCTGATCGGTGGTGCCTGGCGATGCAAGCGAGTGCGCGGCGGATGATGTTCATGGCTCTTCCTTGTCGATTATGGGTGCGTGAATTGATCGAATCAACATAGAGAAATTCAATTCGAGAATCAATATCCGCTTTTGTCCTTCGATCTTTCTTCGTATCTTACATGTCTCAATATCTTTCTTCCCGGGAATCGACACATTATGGCACTTTCAATCGGTATCATCGGAGCCGGCGAGATGGGGATCGCGATCGCCCACCTTGCCGCGCTCAGCAAATGCACTGTCGCACTCTACGACATAAACGACGAAGTGATCCGTCGCGCGCTCGAAGGGATCCGCTTCGCGCTGAAAAATTCCGTCAACGACACGACGTTCACGAAGGACGATCTGCAACTCGCCCTCGAGCGCATCAAGAAGCGGACGCAGCTGGCCGATCTCGACACCTGCGACATCATCATCGAAGCGGCGATGGAGGACATCAGGGTCAAGAAGGACCTGTTCAAGAAGCTCGACACAATCACCCATTATACGACGCGCCTCGTCTCAACGACATCGTCGCTGTCAATAACGGCTATCGCCTCGGCCACCAAAAAGCCCGAGCGCGTGGCGGGCATGCGCTTCTTCCGCCCCATCCTCTCGCGCCCCCTCATCGAGATCGTGCGGGGCGCCAACACCTCCGACGAGACTGTAGAGGCTATCCGGGCCGCCTCGGACAAGCTCGGCCGCGAGACGATCGTTTCGCGCGACACGCCGGGCTTCGTCGTGAACCGGATTCAATCGCAGTTTTTCGGCGAGGCCCTTCACCTGCTCGAGGACGACGCGGCCCCGGCCGCAACGATCGACCGCATCGTACAGCTCCAGGGCGGATTCAATGCCGGCCCGTTCCGCCAGATCGACGAGATGGGCGTCGACACGCATTTCGAGGAATCATACGCGCTGTTCGAACGCATGTTCACGGACTCGCGCTACAGGCCACACGATATCGAACGGCAAATGAGCGACGCGGGACAGCGCGGAAAAAAATCGAAACAGGGATTCTATTCTTACTGACATGAAAACACCGAACTCCGACAATCAGAACGCATCACGCAGCATCGCCGTCACGGGCGACGACAGGCTCATCGGCGAGCTCCGCGGGCTGCTCCAGGAACATGGCTTCACGCTCGTTATGGCAGACGACGCCTCGGCACTCGCCTCGGCAGGCGCGGATATCACAGCGGGACTCGAACTCACCACTGCTACGAGCGGGGAGAAGAAGGAACGCCTTCTCCTCCTCGATGCGGTCCTCCCCCCTTCGATACCGATACTCTCCGCATGCGTCACAGTCACGGCCGCGCGTCAGGCGTCGTGGATGCGCCATCCGGAACGCCTCGTCGGCTGGGGCGCGTTCCCGGGCCTCATGGACGGTCCGCTCGCCGAAACCGCCGTTCCCCTCCATACGAGGGCGTCCGCTGTCGCTTCGGCGCGCGCACTGCTCGCCGGCTTCGGCAAGGAAATGGTGATCGTGCAGGACCGCGTCGGCATGATCTTCCCGGGCATCATCGCACAGATCGTGAACGAAGCGCTCTTCGCCACGGGGCAGCATGTCGCATCGGCCGAGGACATAGACAAGGCAATGAAATGCGGGGCCGGATATCCACTCGGCCCGATCGAATGGGGCGAACGAATCGGCTTCGCCGACGTCGCCGCCCTGCTCGAGGCGATGCGCGCCGACACAGGCCAGGACCGGTTCAGGGTCTGCCCCCTCCTTCGGCAGCTTGCGATCGTCGGAAAATTCTGGAAGGAACGGCCCGTCGTGCCGGAACCGGTGCAGGAAGAACTCGCACTCGGCGATCCGGGCACCGACGCCCCTGCCACGGCGAAGAAAAACCGGAAGCGTTCGAAAAAAAATGCACCCCCCGCCCAGCCGGACGAGCCGCCGGAAGCCGCAGCGGACGTGCAGACAGATGCGCCGCCGGAAGTGCGGCAGGAAGATATTAGAGACATCTAATCGACTTTCAGTTGAATCTCTACTCCGAATTCGCTACTATTTGGTAGAGTTGCATTCTATTGATAACGGAAGGGAAACGCGTTTGTTCGTGCCGCCATGCTCCCCATACTGACAAAATCATCCGTCGGCGCTACGGCGCTGCATCGCGATTTCGAAAAGCAGGCCGTGCCCCATATGGGCATTCTTTATAATTACGCCCTGCGCATGACCGGCAATGCCGATGATGCCGAAGACCTGCTCCAGGACACCTTCATGAAGGCCTACCGGTTCTGGGATAAGTTCGAGCAGGGAACAAATATGCGCGCTTGGTTGTTTCGGATAATGAAGAACACATATATCAACCTCTACCGGAAAGAAGTGAAAGAGCCGGATAAGGTTGATTATGAGGACATACAGAATTATTACAACACGATTCGTGCAGACTCCACTGATCCGAACGATCTGCAGCAGAAACTCTTCGGACAATTGCTCGACGATGAGATATCGGAAGCGCTGGAATCACTTCCCGAGGATTTTCGCACTGTCGTTATCTTATGCGACATCGAGGGACTGACGTATGAGGAGATCGCCGAGTTCGTCCAGTGTCCCGTAGGCACGGTTCGCTCGAGACTTCATCGAGGGAGAAAGCTCCTCCATTCCGCCCTGTTCGAATATGCCCGTAAGCGCGGCTTTATCGAGGAAGATTGATGCGAAAGATGACGTGGTGAGCATGCGGTCTATTGTGACAAAGGTGAGAAACGTGAATTGCATTGAGTTCTATGGCATGGTGTCGGAGAAAGTAGACAATCGGCTGTCCAGTGAACAGATTCAGGAGTTTAACGACCATGCAAGGAAATGCCATCCGTGCGATGTCGAATATCTGATCGCTGCAACAACGAAGGCAGTATTGCGGGAGAAGGTGCACTGTATACCGGTACCTTCGGACGTGTATCTGGCCATACTCCAATCCACTATCGGCACTCCTTCCTCACCCACCCCCGAGATGAGACATTTTTATTGAGCACCGTTTCACGCGCTCGCTGCATCATATCATCAGCAATTGCGCCGAACCCGGCACTATCATCACATCACTACAAGGACCACGACCACTATGAAATACACACTGATACTTGTCTCCAGTCTGCTCATCCTGGCGGCGGCGGGATGCGAAAAGAAGGCAGACCAATCTTCCGCACAGAATGCATCGGCCACGGTGCCGGCAGCCGGCGCAGCCAAGAATGTTTCAACGGTCGCTACGGTCGAGAAGAGGGCCGATCAGAAGGTGCCCTTGTTCTCGTGGACCGATGAGACGGGGAAGAAAGTCACTATCGACGAGTTCGCGCAGGGCGGCGGCGTGCTCATTAACTTCTGGGCCACATGGTGCGGACCGTGCCGGAAGGAAATACCCGATCTTGTCTCGCTCGATGAGGAATACAGGACAAAGGGCGTCAAAGTGCTCGGCATCTCGGTGGACAGGGACGGCGACGCTGTGGCAACAGTGACCGAATTCGTGAACGGAAGCGGTATGAAGTATCCGGTCGTGATCGACAATGGGGAGCTCGAAAAGGCGTTCGGGGGAATACGCGGCATCCCGACGACATTCTTCGTAGACAAGAACGGAACGATCACGCAGCGCATGATCGGACTCCAGTCGCGCGCGACATTCGCCCAGGGGATGGAAAAAGTGAAACCGTAGGAATGGGATGCGGGAACAAGCAGGCATACAGCCGTCGGGTCTCTCGACCCGGCGG
This sequence comes from Bacteroidota bacterium, assembly GCA_030824175.1. GTDB lineage: Bacteria > Bacteroidota > Ignavibacteria > UBA10030 > UBA8401 > CAISDA01. Next base: position 6,234 of record JAVBYH010000353.1, read on the forward strand.
TTTTTTTTTACTTCAGACGGAAATTGAACGTGACGATGCACGACTGCTCGATCGCGGGCTGTCCGCTTTGGAGAGCATCGAACTTCCACAGACGCACGGCTTTCAGGGCGGCATTCTCTAAACGGGTGTCGCCCTTTTGCATTGGTTGAGATGTTTTCACCTGCCCTGAGGGCAGGACGATGAGTTTCAGTTTGATCTGTGCCTCGGTGTTGACACCCGGCGGATATGCCGGGAGCGCACCGCTCACAAGCCGTCGCGTCCCTCCCCCGCCCCA
>JAVBYH010000072.1 GCA_030824175.1 Bacteroidota bacterium
CGCCCGGAACGGGCCTCATCGCAGGCGGCGGCGTGCGCGCCATCCTCGAATCGGCCGGCGTGAAGGACGTGTTGACAAAGCAAATGGGATCGAGCAACCCCCACAACGTCGTCAAGGCGACGCTGGCGGCGCTCATGAGCATCCGCGATCCCAAGACGATCGCAGCACAACGCGGCATTTCGCTTCAAGAATTATTTCAAAACTAAAGATTTTATCCGAGGGAAGTACACTCATGGCGGCGCAGAAAAAAATCAAGATAACACAGACCAAGAGCATCATTCATACGCTCAAGTCACACAAAGCGACGATCGAAGCGCTTGGCTTGGGACGTCCGAACTACTCGGTCGTGCATAACGACACACCCCAGATCCGCGGCATGATCAATCTCGTGCGGCATCTTGTCGTGGTCGAAGACGTTAAGTAATCATTCACAAGCGAGCTCCCCTTCCGGAGCGACAGTCAAACAGGAAGCGTTATCATGGCAGACATTCTAAGCAATCTTAAACCCGCAAAAGGCTCCACACATAAAGTCAAGCGTATCGGCCGCGGCCAGGGTTCAGGGCACGGCGGAACCGCAACACGCGGTCACAAGGGCCAGGGCTCGCGCTCGGGCTCGGGCGTCAAACGCGGTTTCGAGGGCGGCCAGATGCCCCTCTCGCGCCGTCTCCCCAAGTTCGGCTTCAAGGCTCCGTTCCGCGTCGAATACACAGTCGTCAATGTCGAGACCATCGAGAAGGCGGTCACCGACGGCAAGCTCGCGGCCGGCGTCGCAATCACCCCCGAGACACTCTACACCGCCGGCATGGTCGCCAAGAAGACGGCTCTCGTGAAGATCCTCGGCAACGGCGAATTGACATCGAAGATTAATGTGACCGCTCACAAGTTCAGCAAGACCGCGGTGGCAAAGATCACGGCGGCAGGCGGCACAGTAACGGAAGTTGCAACGGAAACCGCACAATAACCCTGAAATGATTCCATGAGCACAATCAGCGACAACATACGTAACATTTTTAAGATCAAAGAGCTGCGTGAAAGACTCGTCTTTACTGCGATCATCCTGATCATTGTCCGCTTCGGCTCCCATGTCACGGTGCCGGGTGTCGATGCGGGAGTGCTGGCCGAATCGATGCGCAACCAATCGTCGAACACGCTGTTCGGTCTCTACGACCTGTTCGTCGGCGGGGCGTTCTCGAACGCGGCGATCTTCGCTTTGGGTATCATGCCGTACATCAGCGCGTCGATCATCATCCAGCTCCTCGGCGCCGTCGTTCCGTTCTTCCAGAAACTGCAGCACGAAGGCGAAAACGGACGCAAGAAGATCAACCAGTATACACGCTACGGAACGGTGCTTATCTCCCTCATGCAGGCATGGGGCGTGAGCGTCCGCCTCGAGAGCCTCAACGCGAACGGCGTGCCCATCGTGCCCGAAGCGGTCGCAGGCATCTTCTTCACCGTCAGCACGGTCATTTTCCTCACCGCGGGCACGATGTTCATGATGTGGCTCGGCGAGCAGATCACGGACCGCGGCATCGGCAACGGCATCTCGCTCATCATCTTTATCGGCATCATCGCGCGGTTCCCGCACTCGATCCTCGATGAGTTCCAGGTCGTCAGCTCCGGCGCACGCCCGATCATCATCGAACTCATCATCTGGGCCGGCATGCTGCTCATCATCGCGGGCGTCATCATGGTCACCCAGGGCACGCGGCGGATACCTGTGCAGTACGCGAAGCGCGTGGTCGGACGCAAAGTCTACGGCGGCGTCACGCAGTACATCCCGATGCGCGTCAACACGGCGGGCGTCATGCCGATCATCTTCGCGCAGTCGATCATGTTCATCCCCAGCACGATCCTGACGTTCTTCCCCGAAAGCGAATTCGTCGGGTCGATCTCCGGATACCTGGATCAAACGTCGTACACGTACGCGTTCTTCTATGCGCTGATCATCGTGTTCTTCACTTACTTTTACACTGCCATCGCATTCAATCCGAAGGACGTTTCGGAGAATATGCAGAAGCAGGGCGGCTTCATCCCCGGCATTCGCCCGGGCAAGAACACCGCAGATTTCATCGACAACATCCTGACGAAGATCACGCTGCCCGGATCGATCTTCCTTGCGATCATCGCGATCCTGCCCACCTTCATGGTGCGCATGGGCGTCACGTCGAGCTTCGCATCGTTCTTCGGCGGCACAAGCCTCCTCATCATCGTCGGCGTCGCGCTCGATACGCTGCAGCAGATCGAATCGCACCTGCTCATGCGCCACTACGACGGATTTATGAAGAGCGGCAAAATTAAAGGACGCATCGGCCGCTAAGCGGGCCGTGCAGACGACACAATGGCAGTTCCTTCGATAAAAAGTGAAGCTGAAATAGAGTTGATGCGCGAACCGAGCGCAATTGTGGCACAGGTCCTGAAACTCGTTGGCGCGTCCATCCGGCCCGGTGTCACCACGGGCCAGCTCGACAGGATCGCGGAGGATTTCATCAGGAGCTGCGGAGGGGTCCCGGTGTTCAAGGGATACGGGTACGAACTTGATAATCTCTTCCCCGCAACTTTATGTGTGTCTGTTGACAATGAAGTAGTGCATGGCATCCCGGGAATGCGTATATTAAAGGATGGAGAAATCGTCTCCATCGACGTCGGGGTGAAGAAGAACGGATTTGTCGGCGACGGGGCATATACATTCGCCGTCGGACGGGTCTCGGCAGACAAGGAACGGCTCATGCGCATCACGCAGGAGTCCCTTGCCAAGGCGATCGAACAGGCCGTCGAGGGCAACAAGGTCGGAGACATCGGGTACGCCGTTCAAACGCATGTTGAAGAGGCGGGATATTCCGTGGTCCGGGAGTTGTGCGGTCACGGTGTCGGCAGGGATCTTCATGAGGCGCCAAACGTTCCGAACTACGGCAGACGCAACTCCGGAATGAAGCTGACGGAGGGGATGACCATAGCAATCGAACCTATGGTGAATTTGGGCACCCACAAGGTGCGGACCGCACAGGACGGATGGACAGTATTGACGTACGATGGAGCCCCGTCTGCGCATTTTGAGCACACAGTGGTTGTGCGCAAAGAGAAAGCGGAAATTTTAACCAAATAAGGTTTCGAGAGAATTCCAATAAATGGCGAAGCAAGACGCGATAAAGGTAGACGGCACCATCACAGACACCCTGCCCAATGCATACTTCAGGGTGAAACTGGACAACGGGCACGAGATCCTTGCGCACATTTCCGGCAAAATGCGCATGCATTTCATTAAAATACTTGTGGGCGACAAGGTCACGGTAGAGCTGTCGCCGTATGATTTGACAAAAGGCAGAATTACGTATCGTTATAAATAAGCGTCGCTCATAAAGAAGCGATGGTGAAGGAACCGATTATGAAAGTCCGAGCATCAGTCAAAAAATTGTGCGACAACTGCAAGATCATCCGCCGCAAAGGCGTCGTAAAAGTGATCTGCAAAAATCCTAAGCACAAACAGCGGCAAGGATAAGCATAACTAACAAATTGCTGTACACGATTTTTTTAGGAGAGTAATCAGTGGCTCGTATTGCTGGTGTAGATTTACCGAAAAACAAACGATCCGAAATCGGCTTGACCTATATTTATGGCATCGGCAAGACGACGGCGAAAGAGATCCTGGCCAAGGCCGGCATCGACGTGAACAAACGCATCTCCGAACTGACCGATGAAGAGGTCAACAAGATCCGCACGATCATTCAGACGGATTACAAGACGGAAGGCGCGATGCGCGCCGAAATGCAGATGAACATCAAACGTCTGATGGATATCGGATCGTACCGCGGCTTGCGGCACCGCAAGGGGCTGCCGGTCCGAGGACAGCGTACACGTACGAACTCCCGCACGCGCAAAGGAAAACGTAAGACAGTGGCAGGGAAGAAAAAAGTAGCAGCTAAGAAATAATTTCGTTAGAAAGGTACATACGTGGCTAAAGCGCAAGCAAGCAACACCGCGGCTAAAAAGAAAAAGAAAATTCACGTTGACGTGAACGGCAAGGCCTTCATCAAGGCGACGTTCAACAATGTGATCGTGACCATCACCGATTCCTACGGCAACGCCATCGCATGGTCGTCCGCCGGCAAGAACGGGTTCAAGGGGTCGCGAAAGAACACACCCTTCGCCGCGCAGGTTTCGGCCGATGCGGCGGCAAAAGAGGCTCACGATGTCGGCCTGCGTAAGGTCGAAGTGTTCGTGAAGGGTCCCGGCTCGGGCCGCGAGGCTGCCATCCGTGCGCTTCAAACCGCAGGATTGGAAGTCACGGTGATCCGCGACGTGACGCCGATTCCGCATAACGGATGCCGTCCGCCCAAACGACGCAGAGTGTAAGAATCATCACCCCATACTTCATTGGTAAAGGAAAAGAGAACGCATGGCAAGATACATAGATGCCAGTTGCAAGCTGTGCCGACGCGAGAAACAGAAATTGTTCTTGAAAGGCGCAAAGTGCTTCACAGACAAATGCCCGATCGAACGGCGGAACTTTCCGCCCGGTCAGCACGGCCAGTCGCGCCGCGCTAAAATTTCCGAATACGGTATTCAGCTCCGCGAGAAGCAGAAGATCCGACGGATGTACGGGCTGCTTGAAACGCAGTTCCGGAACTACTTCGAGAAAGCGCTCCGCACGACGGGAAAAACCGCCGATGCGCTCGTGAAGCTCCTCGAACGCCGGTTGGACAACGTCGTGTTCCGCATGGGCTTCGCGCCGTCGCGCAAGACCGCGCGCCAGCTCATCACGCACGGACACTTCACCATCAACGGTCTGCCGGTGAACATCCCGTCGTACCTGCTTGATGCGGGCGATGTGATCCGCGTGAATGAGAAGAGCAAGAAGCTCGACGTGATCCACGGGTCGATGAAGCGCGTAAAAGACGGCAGCATGCTGCCGTGGCTCAGCCTGGACAAAGCCAATTTGGCCGGTACGTTCCTGCAGATCCCGGAACGCGCCGACATTCCGCTGCCCGCAAACGAACAGTTGGTCGTCGAATTGTACTCCAAGTAAGCGACACTCAATTGTTCTTAACCTGAAAGCGAGACTCGTTCATGAGCACAGTAAATTTTCAAATGCCCGAGGGGATCGTGCTGGAAGAGACTTCCAGCACCCCCCGCTTCGGCAGATTCATTGTACAACCGTTGGAAAAGGGTTTCGGCGTCACCATCGGCAACGCCTTCCGGCGCGTGCTGCTGTCGTCGCTCCCCGGGTTTGCGATAACGGCCATCAAGGTCGACGGCGTCGTCCACGAATTCTCGACGCTGCCCGGCATCGTCGAGGACGTCTCGGACATGGTCCTCAATCTCAAAGAAGTGCGCATCAAAGCCACCAACAAGAAGGTGGGCAAGGCAGTCGTACATTTGAAGGGTCCCGGTAAATTCACGGCCGGCGATATCCAGGCCGCGAACCCCGATTGCGAGATCCAGAATCCCGACCACCACATCGCGACACTCAACAAGGACGCGGATTTCGAGATCGAATTCCGCATCGGCCGCGGCAAGGGATACGTGACAAGCGAAGAGAACAAGTCGCCCGACCAGCCCCTCGGCACAGTCGCCATCGATTCGGTGTTCACACCGATCGTGAACGTGCGCTACTTCGTCGAAACCACACGCGTCGGACAGCAGACCGATTACGAGAAGCTGCGCCTTGAGATCGAAACCGACGGATCGATGACACCGCAGGAAGCCGTCACGTATGCCGGCAAGATCCTCCGCGACCACATCCAGCTCTTCATCAATTTCGACGCAGAACCCGAAACGGATAAAGAGGAAGTGGAAATGGATGCAGAATTCACGCGCATCCGTAAGATTCTGAAAACGAACGTCGACGATCTCGAGCTGTCTGTGCGCTCGCACAACTGCCTCCGGGCCGCCGATATCCGCACCATCGCCGACCTCGTCGGCAAGGACGAAGGCGAACTGCTGAAGTTCCGCAATTTCGGCCGCAAATCGCTCGCTGAACTATCCGCGATCGTTGAAGAGCACGGACTTATCTTTGGGATGGATGTAGACAAATATTTGAAAGACAGTGATTAACAAAGGGACTTTTCATGATACACGGTAGATCAGGTCGAAAACTTAGCCGCACCGCCAGCCACCGCAAAGCGACATTAAGCGCATTGTGCACATCTGTGCTGCGTCACAAAAAAATCCGCACGACGCTTGCCAAGGCGAAGGAAACACGCATGGTGGTCGAGAAGATCATCACGCGCGCGAAGAATGCCGTCGCCAATGAAGTCGACGGCGGTCCGAAAAACGTGCATGCGCGCCGCGAAGTGGCGAAGTTCATCCACGACAAAGACGTCGTGAAGAACCTCTTCGAGGAGATCGCAGTGAAGGTCGCGAGCCGCCCGGGCGGATACACGCGCGTCGTGAAACTGGGCCAGCGCCTCGGCGACGGAGCCCATGTCGCCATGCTC
>JAVBYH010000188.1 GCA_030824175.1 Bacteroidota bacterium
CGCCCGTCGCATGCGCGCGCGCGATGAAGTCGCGATAGTCGTAGGCCTCACCCGTGCCGGCCGGATACTGCACGAGCACGCCGAAGAATTCATTCGTGAGCTCCACCGTGCGGTGGTCGCCGACGACGAGTTCGATGTTGTGCGGAGCCGAGCGCGTGCGGAGCACGTCGATCGTCTGGGGGAAGCATTCCTCGGAGACGAAGAATTTCCGTCCATTCTTCGGATTGAGCGCGAGGAGCATTGCCATGGCCTCTGCGGCGGCGGTGGCCTCGTCGAGGAGCGACGCATTCGTCACGGGCATGCCGGTGAGGTCGCAGATCATCGTCTGGAAATTCAGGAGCGCCTCGAGCCGGCCCTGCGAGATCTCCGCCTGGTACGGCGTGTATTGGGTGTACCATCCCGGATTCTCGAGGATGTTGCGCAGGATGACGCCCGGCGTGATGGTGCCGTAATATCCCATGCCGATGTACGACGTGCACACGGCGTTCTCACCCGCAATACGCGCGAGGTGCTGAAGCACTTCGCGTTCGGTCATCGGCGGATCGAGCGGCATCGGCGATGCGAGGCGGATGCCTTCGGGCACGGTCTCCTCGATGAGACGGTCGAGCGAGTCGACGCCAATTGTCTGGAGCATGCGCGCGATCTCGTTATCGCGGGGGCCAAGATGGCGTTTCAGGAATTGGTCTGGTGTGAGTGCGGTAAACAGTGTCATGGCAGTGGAGTTGTCGTGAGAGTGAGTGGATCGGAAATCTGTTCGGTCGTCAGGGCTCCGAGCGCCTGTTCGGCGGCGGCCTGTTCGGCCTCTTTCTTGTTTTTGCCCACGCCGATCCCGAGCGGGGTGTTCTGCACGATCACCTGGATTGTGAACGTGCGGTCGTGGTCGGGTCCCTCTTCCTTGACCAGGGTGTAGCGCGGTATGCCGTTGCCCCGCGACTGCGTGAGCTCCAGAAGCGCGCTCTTGAAATTGGCCCGTTCGTCCAGGAAGCCGCCCGAGAGGGCGTTATCGATCTGCACCTGGATGAACCGGCGCGAGGCCTCGATGCCGCCGTCGAGATAGAGCGCGGCGACGATCGCCTCGAACGCGTCGGCGAGGATCGTGTCGCTCCCCTTGTCGCCGGCATGGATCGGATTGAGGTTCAAGAGGAGGTATTTCCAGAGGTGGAGTTCCTTCGCGTAATAGGCGAGAGCCTTGCGATTCACGAGCCGCGACCGCAGCACCGTCAATTCGCCCTCGCTCCCCTTCGGATATTCCCGATAGAGGTAGTCCGCGACAACGGCGCCCAGCACGGCGTCTCCGAGGAATTCGAGCCGTTCGTTCGAATCGCACGGGGGCTGGTCGATCGACGAGAGATAGGAACGGTGCACCAGCGCCTGCGCAAAATAGTTCCTGTTGCGTATACGGTACTGCAGCATTGTCTGGAGCTCTGTAAAATCGATGTGCCGATAGAGGAACGAAAGATCGCTGTTGCGGCCGGACGGGGAGAAATGTTGTACCAGGATGTCGGAGAGGCGGTAGAATAAATTCTGTACTGCATGTACCAATGTGGTCTTCATACGAGGTTCACGCTGTTCGTCTCACGTGGAAGGCGTTGTCAATATCCGTACGCGGTGCGGGGCTGCAGATCCGTGCAGCCCCGCACCGTGAAGGTATTATTCTGCAAATTTTTTGAAAAGGAGCGACACGTTATGTCCGCCGAAGCCGAAGGCGTTGCAGATGGCGACGTCCACCTTCCTGTCGATGGCGACGTTCGGAACGTAATTGAGGTCGCAATCCGGGTCCGGCGTTTCCTGATTGATCGTCGGATGCACCTTGTTGTCGGTGATGGATTTGATTGTGGCGATCGCGGCGACGGCTCCCGCGGCACCGAGCAAATGGCCGATCATCGACTTCGTCGAGTTCACGACAAGCTTGTAGGCGTGGTCGCCGAACACCGTTTTCACGGCGGCCGATTCGTTCTTGTCGCCGACCGGCGTCGAGGTGCCGTGGGCGTTCACATAATCCACGTCTTCCGGTTTCACGCCCGCATCGCGGAGCGCGGCGCGCATCGAGCGCACAGCGCCTTCGCCGCCGGGGGCCGGTTCGGTGATGTGATAGGCGTCGGCGGTATAGCCGATGCCCGCAATTTCTGCATAAATTTTTGCGCCGCGCGCCTTCGCGTGCTCATACTCCTCGAGGATCAGTGCGCCGCCGCCCTCGCCCATCACGAATCCGTCCCTGTCCTTGTCGAACGGGCGGCTCGCCTTCTGGGGAGCGTCGTTGCGCCGCGAGAGCGCCTTCAGCGCGTTGAAGCCGCCGATGCCCATCTCGCTGATCGAGGCTTCGGACCCGCCGCAGACCATCACATCGGCGTCGTCGCGCTGGATGTGGATGTAGGCGTTGCCGATGGCGTTCGATCCCGTCGCGCATGCCGAGACTGTCGAATAGTTCGGCCCCTTCAATCCGTATTTGATGGAGATCCGGCCCGCCGCGATATCAGGGATCATCATGGGAATGAAGAACGGACTGATGCGGTGGGGACCCTTCGTTTCAAAGAGCGACTGCGTCTGTTTCTGGAATGTGATCATGCCGCCGATGCCGGAACCGAACAGCACACCGGTGCGTTCGGCGTCGACCTTCGTGAAATCGATGCCGCAATCCTTCACGGCCTCGTCAGCCGCCGCCAGCGCAAAATGCGTGTACGGATCAACGCGCTGTGCAAGCTTACGGTCCATCACCGTGAGCGGATCGAACCCTTTGAGCTCGCCGGCGAACTTCGTGTCGAAATTCGACGCATCGAACTGTGTGATGGGAGCGATGCCGCTTACTCCCGACAGTAAATTATTCCAGGTTTCCGCTACAGACAATCCAACCGGTGTAACAGCCCCCAACCCCGTAACAACGACGCGACGCGTCTTTCCGTGAAACGACATGTAGATCCTTCGATAATATGACACAATGACGAATTGAGAGAACCGCTTGCCGCTGCCGGCCGATCTCGAACGCCGGCGGCGGGTAACAGCATCATGCTGAACGAGGCGCACTCGCACGTGACGGTGTCGCTTCGTTCGGCATGACCAGAGTAATCAGGCAGGTCGAGGCTTACGCCTGCTTCGACTGGATATAGGCGATCGCGCTGCCGACTGTGCCGATCTTTTCCGCATCTTCGTCGGGGATCGTCAAGCCGAAGGCTTTTTCGAATTCCATCACGAGTTCGACCGTATCGAGCGAATCGGCGCCGAGATCGTTTGTGAATGATGCTGCTTCGGTGATCTGGGCCTCATCAACACCGAGCTTATTGACGATAATTTCTTTTACTTTAGCCGCGACATCTGCCATGACTGTTTCTCCTTACGTAGATGAATGGTGATTATAATTGTGTGTTGTTTTACATTGCCATGCCGCCGTCAACGCACAGGATCTGGCCGGTCATATAGTTGGCGCCCGAGGACGCCAAAAAGCACACAACATCGGCAATTTCCGCCGGTTGTGCGGTGCGTTTCATAGGTATAACACTTAATATAGCTTCTTTTTGCTTATCATTCAACCCCAGGGTCATATCGGTGTCGACGAAACCCGGCGCCACCGCGTTCACCTGGATGTTGCGCGAGGAGAGCTCTTTTGCCATCGATTTGGTGAATCCGATGACCCCCGCCTTCGACGCCACATAATTGGACTGTCCGGCATTCCCGATCACGCCGACGACCGAGGTGATATTGACGATCTTCCCCGCGCGCTGGCTCATCATCTGGCGCGACGCCGACTTCGTAAAATTAAACACGCTCTTCAGGTTCGTATTGATGACCTCGTCCCACTCCTGCTCGGACATGCGCATCAACAGGTTGTCCTTCGTGATCCCCGCATTATTCACGAGGATGTCGAGGCGTCCGAATGTTTCGATCACTGTCTGCACCACTGCTGCCGATCCGGCCGTATCCGCCGCGTCCGACTGGAGCCCCAGGCCCGTACGCCCCATGGCGGCGAGTTCGGCCGTGAGCGACTCCGCATGCTCGGCCGAGCTCTTGTACGTGAATGCCACATCGGCCCCGCAGCCGGCAAGCGCCAGCACGATCGCGCGCCCGATGCCTCTTGTGCCTCCGGTAACGAGGGCTTTCTTTCCGTCGAGCAAATAATTGATCATCTCAGGCACCGCCTTTCGATGCCTTGTTCACATAGTCGGCCTTCATCGTCACGAGCGTCGCATAACCGTCCTTGCCGAGCACGTATTCAAGCTCCGCCTTGCACGATTCGACCATCGAGACCTCCGCATTGTCAACGATCGAGCAGCATTGCGCACATCCCTGCTGGTAATCGTCGAATGTCAGCACGCCGTCGCTCACGCAGATAGGGAACGCGATGCAGTAGAACGGCTTGATCTTCCAGGAATCGCCGAGTTCCTCCTTGCTGAACATCTGCACGCTGCAGCGTCCGTCCTTCGCGAGGAAGACGCACTTGTTGTTGAAGACCTGCGTGCCGATGGCCTTGCCCGAGACGAAATCCGCGTCGTCGATCATGTCCGGATCGAACCAGAGCGTGTCGTCCGTAGTCTGCGTTTCGTCCATGTATTTCTTGATGCTGTCCTTGTGCGACATGATCACGCGCTGCTCGCCCACATCCGTCCACACACCGGAGGAGCAGCATGTCGATTCGCATTGGAAGGGGCCGCGTCCGTTGGCAAAGCCTTTCGTGAAAAGGATCGGATCGATCTCGTAGGTGCCGATATATAATTTGTCCATAGCCTTCAGTATCGAAAATGAAACCGCAAAATAGAATCAGTGAATAGACGTTCACTCGGCATGCAGGGCGCACATTGCATACGCCCCCGTCAGGAACGTCGTGAGTGTTACGCCAGACGCGCCTGCACATCATCCGCCGTGTCGCAGCCCTCTGTCAGGGCGCCGGCGACGACGCGCTTGGCGAGGCCCTGCAGCACCTTGCCCGGGCCGACCTCGACGAACTTCGCGGCGCCGGCCGCGGCCATGGCGGCGACGGACTCTTCCCAGCGCACGGGACTCGTGACCTGGTCGACCAGGAGCGCGCGTATCTCGTCGGCCTTCTGCACGGGTTTCGCGGTCACATTGGCGTACACCGGGATCCTCGCGTCGCAGATCGTAGTTTCGTGCAGCGCCGCCTTGAGTGCGAATTTCGCCGACACCATGAGCGGCGAATGGAACGCGCCGGAGACGACGAGTTCCTTCACGAGCTTGGCGCCGCGCGCTTTTGCCAGTTCCATTGCCTTGCGGACTCCGTCGACCGAACCGGAGATGACGATCTGCCCCGGCGAATTGAAATTCGCGGGCTGCACGATGCCTGCGGCGGACGCCTCGGTGCACACCTCGATGAGTGTCGGGGCATCGAGGCCGACAACGGCCGCCATGGTGCCCGGATTCTCTTCGCCGGCGATCTGCATGAGCTCGCCGCGCAGGCGGACGATTTTCAGCGCGTCTTCGAACGCGATGGCGCCGGCGGCGACGAGCGCCGAATATTCGCCGAGCGAATGGCCGGCCGTCATTGCCGCATCCTGCGGCTTCAGCAGGCTCCACACGGCCATGCTGTGGAGGAAGATTGCAGGCTGCGTATTCTTCGTTTGCTTCAGGTCATCTTCGGACCCCTCGAAGCAGATGCGCGAAAGATGGATGCCGAGCACCGCATCGGCTTTTTCAAACAACGCCCTGGCTTCCGGATACCGCGCGGCAAGATCCTTGCCCATACCGGAATATTGGGACCCTTGTCCCGGGAACATGTATGCGATCATATGCTGAATGTGAGAGACTGTCCGTGAAAAAAAAATTATTGCACTGCCGGCGGGTCGATCGCCCATTTGATGTAGAGCGCGCCCCAGGTGTACCCCGCGCCGAAGCTTGCGAGCACGATGTTATCGCCCTTCTTCATCTTGCCGGCCCGCCACCATTCCGAGAGGCAGAGCGGGATCGTCGCGGCGGTGGTGTTGCCGTAGCGGTCGATGTTGATCATGACCTTCGACGGATCAAGCTCCATGCGCTTGGCTGTTGCATCGATGATGCGGAGGTTCGCCTGGTGAGGCACGAGCCAGTCGACCATTGCTCCGGTCAGGCCGTTGCGTTCGAGGATCTCGGCGGAGACATCGGCCATGCCGACGACGGCGGCCTTGAACACGCTCTTGCCGTCCTGGTAGAGGCTGTGCATTTTCTTGTCGATCGTGTCGTGCGACGGCGGATTGAGGCTTCCGCCCGCCTTGATGTAGAGGTATGGGGCGCCTCCGCCATCGGAGTAGAGCTTATGGTCGATGATGCCTTCGGCACCGTCGCCCGGTTCGAGCAGCACGGCGGCCGCGGCGTCGCCGAAGAGGACGCACGTGTTGCGGTCGGTATAATCGACGATGGACGTCATTTTATCGGCGCCGACGACGAGGACTTTTTTGTAGCGGCCGGCCTCGATGAACTGCTGGCCGACGGTGAGCGCG
>JAVBYH010000416.1 GCA_030824175.1 Bacteroidota bacterium
CAGCTTCAGACGCGCGGCGGCCTCGATCGTGCCGATCACCGATGCGCCGCCGTGCATGTCCATGCGCATCTCACCCATGCCGGCCGACGGCTTGATGGAGATGCCGCCGCTGTCGAACGTGACGCCCTTGCCGACGAGCACGACGGTGCGCCGCGCGGGCTTCGGCTTGTATTCGAGGATGATGAAGCGCGGTTCGTGCTGGCTTCCTTTGCCGACGTTGACGACGCCGCCCATGCCGAGGGACTCGATCTTTCTCCTGTCGAAAATGCGGGAGGTGAATCCATGCGCGCGCGCCGTCTTGCGCGCGTCCTCGGCGAGCGTGGCGGGATAGAGGTCGCCGCCCGGTGTGTTCGCCAGATCGCGGACGTGCGACACCGCCTCGGCGATGATCGTGCCCGATGCGATGCCTGCGCGGAAGTCCGCGATCGGAGATGCCTTGTCCACCAGGAGCGTGAAGGAGGCGAGCGTGCCGTTCTTCTTGTCCTTTGTCTTATAGCGGTCGAACGCGTAGAGCGAGAGGATGACGCCTTCTGTGATCGCCTGGGCGATGTCCCGGGCCGGGATGCCGTCGAGCATTCCCTTGCCGGAGGGGACGACGAACGCGGCCGTCTTCGCCTTGCTCGCCTTCGCCTTCTTCGCGGCCGATGCCGCGGCCCGGCGCAGGCGCTCGAGCGTGAATTCACCGGCGGCTCCCGCCCCGATGAGGAAGAGCCGGTCCGAGGTGATGGCCTCGTCGCCATAGAGCAGCAGGGATTCATCCTTCTTGCCCGAGAAGTCCTTTAGCCTCTGCGCGCGTCCGATCCGCGTTGCGAGCGCGGGCGGGATCCGTGCGAGGAGCGTCGCGTTCGCCGCCGCGTCGTCGAAGAACACGCCGGCGGCGATGTCCCATGTTCTGCTCGTAAGCGATGCCGCTTCAACTGTGATTTTCATGCTAAGGTTCCGTTCGATTGTCTGTGAGAGTGGTGCGTGTAGGGCGAAACGGTGTTTCGCCCTGGTTCAAGTATCGTACGATCGTTCGGCAGGGCGAAATATCCTTTCGCCCTACAATTCTCTACAATTCAATGTATGCGCGCGCGCGGTCGGTGACTTTGTCGACGATCTCCACGAGACCGCGACCCGTGATGCGGGCCCCGGCCGCGTGTTTGTGCCCGTTGCCGCCGAACTCTTTTGCCAGCTTGTTGATCCAGATGTCGCCCTTCGAGCGGAAGCTGACCTTCACGACGCCGTCGAACTCGGTGAACATGAGGCCGATCCTGACTCCGGCGATGGAGAGCGTGTAGTTGATGAGATTGTCCGTATCGGCGCCGACAGTCTTCGTTTCGTCGAAATCGGTCTGCCGCAGCGTCATCCATGCCACGGCGCCGTCCTCGATCGAGCGGATCGAATCGAGCGCACGGCCGAGGAGGTGGAGCCTGTTCACGGGCGAGCTGTCGTAGACGGCCTGATATATTTCGGACGGATCGGCGCCGCGCCGCAGGAGATCGGCGGTAATCATGTGCGTCTGGGCGTCGGTCTTCGGGAAGCGGAACGATCCCGTGTCCGTCATAATGCACGTGTAGAGCGCCTTTGCGATCGGAGTGGTGACGGCCGATGCATCGATCGCCGTGAACAGCTCGTACAGCAGCTCGCCGGTGGCAGGGGCCTCGGCGTCGATGATGTACATGTCGGCGAACGGTTCGGGTTCGAGATGATGGTCGATGCAGATCTTCGTGCCGGTGTTCGCCGCAACGTCATCGGCGAGCGCGAAGAATCGGCCCGGGGCGTTCGTATCGACGACGATGATGCAGTCGACGCCGCGAATGAGCGCCGCGTGGCGGGCCGCGTCGTAACATTCAACGGGATAGATCCCCGAGGAAAGGAACGTCAGGTTGTCCGGCGTGGGGCTCTGGTTGATGATCGTGACCGTTTTCCCCCTTCCTGAAAGGAAGAGGGCGAGGGCCGTCTCGCTGCCGATGGCGTCGCCGTCGGGATTGATGTGCGTCGTGATGACGAACGTCTGCTTCGCCGAGACGAGCATGTTGAACTCGTGAAATTCTTTTTTCATGGGGAGGCTGGTGTAAAAAAAAGTGCGGTGTGCTTATCGCTAAGACTCACCGCACAAGGGAGCATATGTAGGGCGAAATGATATTTCGCCCTGTCGAACGTTCGTATAATGGTTGAACCGGGGCGAAACACCGTTTCGCCCTACACGCTCCACCGTTACTGGATCATCCAGGTGTCGCCGGAAGCGAAGAGCTTGTCGAGCGAGCCGCGTCCGCGCTTCGAGATTGTCGCGTCGATCTGCTTGCTCATCTCACCGTCGTATGTCGGGCGTTCGATGGCCTGGAAGATGCCGACGGGCCGGGGCAGCGCCGCATTGTACGTCATGTTCGCCATGATGAACGCGAGCGTCGAATCCTTCTCGTTGTGGATGAGGAGGTCGTTGATCGAGTGCATGCCGTCGGTGAGAGACACGACCACGGGCGAGAAGCCGTCGAGCTTGATGCCTTTGTCCTTGTTCTTGCCGAACACGAGCGGCTTGCCATGCTCGAGGTACACGACGCTGTCGTCCTTCGTTTCCTTTTCCGTGAACTGGAAGAACGCGCCGTCGTTGAACACGTTGCAATTCTGGTAGACCTCGACGTATGAGGTGCCCTTGAACTCGGCGGCGCGCTTCAGCACGTACTGCAGGTGCTTCGGTTCGCGGTCGAGCGTGCGCGCCACGAATGCGCAGGAGGAGCCGAGCGCGAGCGCAGCAGGATTGAACGGATAGTCGATCGAGCCCTGCGGCGTCGACTTCGTCACCTTGCCGAACTCGGAGGTCGGCGAGTACTGGCCCTTCGTCAATCCGTAGATCTGGTTGTTGAACATGACGACATTCAGGTCGACGTTACGGCGCATGAGGTGGATCATGTGGTTGCCGCCGATTGAGAGGCCGTCGCCGTCGCCTGTGATCACCCAGACCATGAGGTCGGGGCGCGCCATCTTCAATCCCGACGCGATCGCCGTGGCGCGGCCATGGATGGAGTGGATGCCGTACGTGTTCATGTAGTACGGGAAGCGGCTCGAACAGCCGATGCCCGAGACGAACACGATCTTCTCGCGCGGGATGTTCATGTCCGGCATGATGCGCTGCATCTGCGCGAGGATCGAATAATCACCGCAGCCGGGGCACCACCGGACTTCCTGATCCGATGCGAAATCCTTCGCCACGTATTTCACGGAGGCATGCTCTGCCTGCGTCACGACATCATCGACTAATTTTCCCATGTTACAAGCCTCCTAACAGTTCTTCAATTTTTTGTTCGATCTCCGTTGATTTGAACGGCAGACCGGCAACGACATTGTAGCCGATCGCGTCGACGAGGAATTTTTCGCGGAGCACTTTGATCAGCTGGCCGAGGTTGATCTCGGGGACGAGGATCTTCTTGAACTTCGGGAGGATCTCGCCGATATTTTTCGGCATCGGGTTGATGTACTTCAGATGGAGGTGCGACACCGATTTCCCGTCGGCGCGGCGCTTCTCGACCGCCGTTCGGATGGCGCCGTATGTGCCGCCCCAGCCGATGACGAGCAGGTCGCCCGATTCGTCGCCGTCCACTTTCGCAAGCGGAATGTCGTTCGCGATGCGTTCGACCTTTTCGGCGCGGATGCGGATCATGAGGTCGTGATTCTCGGGATCGTAGCTGATCGAGCCCGCCTTGTTCTTCTTTTCAAGTCCGCCGATGCGGTGTTCGAGACCGGGAGTGCCGGGGATCGCCCACTCGCGCGCAAACGTTTCATCGTCGCGCTCATAGGGCTGGAAGTTTTCGGGGTTCGTGCGGAACGGCTTCGAAATATCGGGCAGCTCGGCCTCCGTCGGCACAAGCCACGGTTCGGAACCGTTGCCGAGGTAGCCGTCCGTGAGCAGGAAGACCGGTGTCATGTACTTCAGGGCGATACGGGCCGCCTCGAACGCCATGTAGAAGCAGTCGCTCGGGGTCGATGCGGCGAGTACGGGCACGGGCGATTCGCCGTTGCGGCCGTAGAGGGCCTGCAGCAGGTCCGCCTGTTCGGTCTTCGTCGGCAAGCCGGTGCTCGGTCCGCCGCGCTGCACGTTCACGATCACGAGCGGAAGTTCCGTCATCACGGCGAGGCCGACGGCCTCCGTCTTCAATGCGAGACCGGGACCGCTTGTTGTCGTCACGGCAAGCGCGCCGCCGAAGGAGGCGCCGATGGCCGAGGCGATGGCCGCGATCTCATCTTCGGCCTGGAACGTCTTCACGCCGAAATTTTTATAGCCCGAGAGGTCGTGCAGGATCTCGCTCGCCGGGGTGATGGGATAGCTGCCGAGGAAGAGGTCGAGCTTCGCCTTTTCGGCCGCGGCGACGAGGCCGAGCGCGACGGCGGAGTTGCCCGTGAGGTTCCTATAGCGGCCCGCTTTCAGTTTTGCAGGCTTCACGTCGTAGCGGACGGTGAAGATGTCCACAGTCTCCGCGTAGTTCCAGCCCGCCTTCAGCACGCGGATGTTCGATTCGACGATCTCGGGCTTCTTGGCGAATTTCATCTTCAGCCATTCCACCGTGTTCTCGACCTGGCGGTTGAACATCCAGTACATCATGCCGAGTGCGAAAAAGTTCTTCGTGCGGTCCACGACTTTCGACGACAGGTTCATGTCGGCCAGCGCGAGCTCGGTCAGCTTCGAGATGTCGACGGGGAAGACCTGGTACTTCGAGAGCGATCCGTTCGAGAGCGGACTCTCGTCGTAGCCGGCCGAACGAAGATTTTTGTCGTTGAAGCCGTCCGTGTTCACGATGATGACGCCGCCGTCGACGAGTCCGCGCAGGTTGACCTTCAGCGCCGCGGCGTTCATCGCCACGAGCACGTCGCACATGTCGCCCGGCGTGTTGATTGCCGTGCTTCCGAAATGGATTTGGAACCCGCTTACGCCGCCGAGCGTGCCCTGCGGTGCGCGGATCTCTGCGGGATAATCGGGAAGCGTGCTCAGGTCGTTGCCCATGACCGCGGACGTGCTCGTGAACTGGCTGCCCGTGATCTGCATCCCGTCGCCCGAGTCACCGGCAAACCGTATCGTGACTTCGTCTAACGTTTTCGTTTCGACTGACATAGAATACCCTTGTAGTGAAATGTGAATATATGTCTAACGTTTACCCTAATTCATTCAGGAACGGCAGCCATCGCGCGATGTAGCTTGCGACGACCGTCAAATATCCGGTGAAGATCAACACGCCGAGCACCACGAGCATGCCGCCGCCGGCGATCTCGATTGCGTGAAAATGTTTCTTGACCTTGTTGAAGAAACCGAAGAACAGATTGATGCTGATGCCCGTGAGGAAGAACGGGATACCGAGGCCGAGCGAGTAGCTTCCCAGGAGCAGCATGCCTTGCAGGATCGTATCCTGCTGCGCGGCGACGAGGAGGATGCCCGCGAGCACCGGCCCGATACACGGAGTCCAGCCGAAGGCGAACGCCATGCCGATGAGGAACGAGCCGAGCACGCCGAATTTCTTGTTCTGCAGGTGGAAACGCTGTTCGTAGTTGAGGAAATTCAGTTTGAATGCGCCCGCCATGTGGAGGCCGAACACAACGATGAGCACACCCGCGATCTTGCTGACAAGGTCGAGGTTCTCGTTGAGGATCTTTCCCACCGAGGTGGCCGTGGCGCCGAGAAAGACGAAGACGACGGTGAAACCCATGATGAAGAAGAAGGAGTTCAGCATGATGCTTCGCATCGCGGTCTTACGCGACGAGGCGTCTTTCATTTCTTCGAGCGAAAAGCCTGAGATGAACGAAATATAACCCGGGACGATCGGAAGCACACAGGGTGATACAAACGACAGCAGGCCGAAGATGAATGCGGTGAGGATACCGATATTTTCCATAGAAACATAATTCCTTTATAATACTCTAAGTTAGCCGATTTTCCGCTGAGAATCAATATCATTGTGCGGGGTGGATTATCATTTTGCCGTACACTGTTAGATGCTTTCGGGGCGGTTTCGGTTCCGCGCGCAAAAAAAAACTCCCGTGCGCATTGTGCACGGGAGTCTTGAAATGGAGCGTTCGGCCGCATGAGGCTGCGGTTATTTTTTCTTCATGACCTTTTTCACGGCCGCGAACTTGTCCTTGTTCACGCGGTTGTACGTCTTGAGGGGGAGTCCGTAGATCTTGATGAAGCCTTCGGCTGCCGTATGATCGAAATTGTCCTCGGCGGTGTACGTGGCGAGCTTCATGTCGTAGAGCGAGTACGGCGATTTGCGCCCGACGACGTCGAGGTTGCCCTTGTACATCTTCAGCTTCACGATGCCGGTGACATTCTGCTGCGTCGCTTCGACGAAGCCGTCGAGGGCCTTCTTCAGCGGCGAGAACCAGAGGCCGTTGTAGATGAGGTTTGCGTAATCGTCGGACAGTTTCGCCTTGTAGTGC
>JAVBYH010000071.1 GCA_030824175.1 Bacteroidota bacterium
TGTATATTCTTCATTCTATTCATTCCCATAAACGTGTAGGAAGGAATTTCGATGATGAACGATTTGCGGACCATACTCCTGGCCGAAGACAGTTCACAGGATGTCGAACTGATGCTCGAAGCGCTGGCCGATTTTCACCTCGCCAATAAAGTTGTCGTCGTGCGAGACGGGGTTGAGGCAATAGACTATCTGCGCTGCGAGGGAGCGTACTCCTCGCGCAAGACGGGGCTTCCTGCAGTGCTGCTCCTGGACATCAAAATGCCGCGTATGGACGGTTTGGAAGTGCTCGAAACGATCCGGAAGGATGGCCGCCTTCATCGGCTGCCGGTGGTGATGCTGACATCTTCCCGCGAGGAACCAGATCTGCAAAAATGTTATGCGCTCGGCGCGAATGCATACGTGGTGAAGCCGATGGACTTCAAGGATTTCCTGGAGGCGGTAAAACAAGTCGGGATCTTCTGGGCGGTGATCAACGAGGTTCCATCCCACACGGAGAGATAAGGATATGGCATCCCACCCCACGGAGTATGGACCGCTCAAAGTGCTCATCCTCGAGGATTCGGTGAAGGACGCGGAGATCATCCGGGAACTCCTGAACGATGCGGGATTCAGCGTGTACGGGGACAGGTGCACGTCGGAACGGGACTATCTCGCCTTGCTCACGAAGAACCGGTATGATATTATTCTCTCCGATTTTTCGATGCCGGGTTATGATGCATTCGGGGCTCTCGCCGCGGCCAAGACCCTGAGCCTCGAGACGCCCTTCATCTGCGTTTCCGGATCCATCGGCGAAGAGACAGCCATCGCACTCATCAAAGAAGGTGCTGTCGACTACGTCTTGAAGGATCGCCTCATCAGGCTGCCGTCTGCCATCCAACGCGCGCTCGATGATGTGCGCGCGAAAGACGCTCGCTGGCAGATCGAGGACGCACTTCGCGAGAGTAACCAGCAATTCCGTACGCTCGCTGATTCGGGGCGTGCGCTGATCTGGACGGCTGGTACGGACAAACTCTGCAATTATTTCAACCGCGTCTGGCTCGAATTCACAGGACGGTCCCTCGAACAGGAACTCGGCAACGGGTGGGAGGAGGGCGTTCATCCCGATGACCTTCGCGCATGCCTCGAAAGGTACTCGACCGCCTTCGATCGTCGCGAGAAATTTAGCATTGAATACAGGCTCCGCCGGTACGACGGGGAATATCGCTGGCTGATCGACGACGGCTCGCCGCGATGGGACGACAAGGGTGTCTTCATCGGCTATATCGGTCATTGCCTCGACATCACGGGACAGAAACTTGTGGAAGCCCAGCTTCTCAAGCTCAATCGTACTTACGCTGTCCTGAGCAGCATCAATCAGTTGATCGTCCGTGAACGCGACCAAACCACCCTGTTCACGGAGACATGCGGCATCGCCGTCGGTCAGGGGGACATCGCCATGTGCTGGATCGCGCTCATCGATATGGTGTCGGGGCGCGTCCGATGCGCGGCGCACGCCGGTGGACGCATGCTCCACACCGGCCTCACCGAATCGATCGCCTCCGAACATGCCGGGAGGATGGGGCCCGTTGGTGTCACGCTGCGCGAACGGAAGGAGAGCATCTGTAACGACACCGGTCACGAACAGGACATGGCATACTGGGCAAGTGCAGCAGCCGAAGCCGGATACCGGTCGTCCGCCGCCTTTCCCCTCTTCATCGGCGACACGTGCATCGGCGCGATCAATTTTTATTCCTCCGAAGCGGGTTTCTTCAACACAGAAGAAATCTATCTGCTCGGCGAGCTGTCCCGGGACATCTCCTTCGCCCTCGAGAAAATTGAACACGAGAAGCAACGGCTGCGCACCGAGGAAAGGAACGCCGAACAGGCCCGCAGGCTGGAAGAATCGGAGGCCTACTATCGCTCACTTGTGCATGCGACACCCGATGCCATCGTCATCCTCAATGAGGAGGGCGTGATCACATTCGCGTCTCCGAATTTCAACGCGGTGTTCGGTCTGGCACCCGACCATGTGGTGACCGGCAGCGGCATCACCGCATGGTTTCATGAGGACGAACGGGAAAAAATAGCGCACCGAATCACGGAGCTGTTTCATGGGAAGGGCGCACACAACGCGCGCGAGTACATGCTTGTGAAGGCCGACGCGGTGCCGTTTTGGGGGGAAGTGAGCTCTTCGCCGCTGCTCGGCACCGCCGGCGAGGTTACGGGCGCCCTCATCCTCTGCAGGGATGTGACAGACAGGAAGAAGCTTCAGCAGGAGCTCGTCCAGTCCCAGAAATTGCAGAGCATCGGACGGCTGGCAGGCGGGATCGCGCACGACTTTAATAACATTCTCGGGATCATTCTTGCGTACACATCGCTTATGGAGAAAACGAGGATGACGCATGAGAAATACATCGAACGCATATCGGGCATCGACAATGCCGTGAAACGCGGCGCCGCGCTCGTTAAACAGATCCTTACGTTCGCGCGGAAGACCGACGCTGTCCTCGAACCTGTCAATCTCATCGAGTTGTTCCGCGAACTCCTTTCCATGCTCAAGCAGACATTCCCCCGAACGATCGTGTTCGAAGAACGGTACGGCGGGAACATTCCGAACCTCTTCGCGGACCGGACGCAGATACATCAGGCGCTGTTGAATCTCTGCGTCAACGCGCGCGACGCGATGTCTTCGACCGGAACCATCACCGTGTCGGTGGACAAACTCACCGGCGGCGAGGTCGCGGAACTTTTTTCCTCCGCCGCCGACAATTGGTACGTCCGTATAACGGTCGCCGATACGGGAGACGGAATGACCGAGGCGGTGAAGGCCAAAATATTTGATCCTTTTTTTACGACGAAGGAACCGGGGAAGGGAACCGGCCTCGGGCTGTCCGTCGTGTTCGGCGTTGTGCAGACGCATCACGGGTACATCGCCGTAAACAGCGTGCCGGGCAAGGGAACGACATTCCGTCTCTACATACCGCTTGCCGCACACGAACCGATCGCCCTCGAAGAACAGGTTCCCGTCGTCGTGGCGGGAGGCAGTGAAACGATCCTTCTTGTCGAGGATGAGGAATACCTCCTTGATATGATGACGATGAATTTCGAATCGTACGGATACCGCGTCCTGCGCGCTCAGGACGGCTTCGGTGCGGTGGAACTATTTTCGGCACACAGCGCGGAGATCCACATCGTCTTCTCGGACATGGGGCTGCCCGGCATGACGGGGTTAGAGGCTGGTAAAAAAATGAAAGCCATCAATCCATCCGTGAAGTTTGTCTTTACAAGCGGCTACGTAAGTCCCGACATCCGATCGGAACTCGTCTCCGGCGGCGCAGACGGGTTCGTCGAGAAACCGTACATTCCCAGGGTGGTGCTGCAGACACTTCGAGACGTGCTCGATGGGGTGAACATCCCGGGCCGGGCAGTGGGTGATGTGTGTAAGTAGGCGTGGAGGGTCCCAGAACTGCGACAGAATACCGAACTTCCAAAGCGCCGCATCGGGAACGCAGGGTTCCCAGCGGAGTGGACGCGGTGCACCGGAGGTGATCGCCCGTGCGGGATCCGATTGCCGTTCGGTCATGAAATAGCAACTTTCTCCGACAGTAATAGTGTCGGCATTGACGCCATGAGTATCTCGACACGTAGTGTCACCGTCGTGTGGCGATTGTGTGTACATAAAAAGAATGTTAACAAATATGAATATTGATGCGTGCCGACCCGGACGAATACATGTATTGTATGTAGAAGATTCACCTCAGGATGTCGACATCATTCGCGCGGTTCTTCAAGACGCCGGATTCGATCTGGTGTTGGATTGGGCCAGGAATGAAGGAGAATACCGGAACCTGCTTGAGACCGGCGGTTACGATATTATCCTTGCCGACTATTCCATGCCAGGATTCGACGGGTTCGACGCCCTCCACATCGGTGCAACGATACGGCCCGAGCTCCCGTTCGTCTGTGTATCCGGGGCAATCGGTGAGGATGTTGCAATCAGCCTCATCAGAGAGGGGGCCGCCGACTATGTGATGAAAGACCGGTTGGCCAGGCTCCCCGCCGCCATCTTGCGTGTGCTGGAAGAGGTCAAGGTGAGGGAGGAACGGCGCACTGCGGTCCAGGAGATTCATCGCCTCAACCGGACATACATCGTCCTGAGCAGCATCAACAAATTGATCGTGCGGGAGCGCGACATTCAGACGCTGTTTCGCGAGGCATGCCGCATCGTCGTCGACTCCGGAAAAATGATGATGTGCTGGATCGGGATTATCAACGAGTCGACACAGACGATTGACCGGGTCGCCGACGCGGGATGCGTTGAAGGATATCTCGACAAGGTGCAGTTTCCACTCGACGGCCTCGGGCCGGCGGCAACGGCGGCCCGAACATCCCGAACCGATGTGTGCAACGACATCGAACATGACGATCGGATGGCTCCGTGGAAGGAACGGGCGATGGCCGTCGGCTTCAGATCGTCGTCGGCATTCCCGTTGGAACGCTTCGGGAAGACCGTCGGCACGATCAGCTTCTATTCCCGCGACGTGAATTATTTCGATCGGGATGTGATCGACCTTCTTCACGAACTTGCAATGGACGTCGCCTTTGCCATGGAGATGGCAGAGAACGATAGAAAGCGGAAGGAATCAGAGGAGCGGGCGCATAAACTCTCTATGGCCGTGGAACAGAGTCCCGCGTCCGTCGTCATCACGAATGTCATGGGGGAGATCGAATACATCAACCCGCGGTTTACTGAACTGACCGGGTATACACCCGAAGAAGCGATCGGTAAGAATCCGAACATCCTGAAATCCGACGTCACACACAGGGATGAATATGCCCGCATGTGGAGGCTGATCCTGTCGGGAAAAGAATGGCGTGGTCAATTCCATAACCGGAAAAAAGACGGGACCCTGTATTGGGAATCGGCATCGATTTGTCCCATTTTCAATGAACACGGGGCGATCACGCACTTCCTTGCGGTGAAAGAGGATATTACCGAGCGAAAACGGACCGAAGAAGCCCTCGTGGCAAGCGAGGAACGGTATCGCATGCTCATTCGCAACCAGGGTGAAGGCATCAGCCTGTGCGACATCGACGACAAGTTCATGTTCACCAATCCTGCGGCAGAAAGTCTCTTCCAGGTGCCGCCGGGAACACTGCGCGGACGAAATTGGCGCGATTTCATCGTGCCCGAACATCTACCGGCGCTGCAACGACAAAGTGAAGAGCAGAGACTCGGAATACGATCGACGTATGAGATCGACATCTTCACGCACACGCGCGAACGGCGGAATCTGCTCGTCACGGCAATCAAGCAATCGGGCAAGAATGGGATGTATGCGGGCACCTTCAGTGTCTTTCGCGACATCACAGAACGCAAACAGATCGAGGAGAGGCTTCGCATCTCGGAGGAATATTACAGAACGCTCGTCGATGCGACGCCAGAGGCCGTCATCAAGCTCGACGCACTCGGACAGATCGTCTTCGTTTCACCGAAAGTGAATATTGTGTTCGACATCCCGGACGGTGAGTCCATTCTGGGTCGATCGTTCCTCGATTGGGTTTCTCCCGAGGAAGCGACGCGGGTATCGCTTCGCTTCGGCCCCGCTGCGGCGAGGGATGCCGAATCCGACTCCGCTGTCGTGGTATACCAACTGCTGAAGAACGACAAGACTCCGTTCTGGGGTGAAGTGAGCACCTCGCGTATTCCTGACCCTCGCAGCGGAGCCACGGGACTGCTCATGCTCTGCAGGGATGTTACAGAGAAGATCAAGATGCAGCAGGAGCTCGTCCAATCGCAGAAAATGCACAGCCTCGGCCGGCTGGCCGGCGGCATCGCCCATGATTTCAACAACATCCTGGGCATCATGCTTGCATACACGTCCTTGCTCGGAAAAGAAGGCATCCCGCCGCAGGTATTCGCCGAACGGCTCAAAGGACTCACCAACGCGGTGGACCGCGGCGCCGACCTCGTGAAACAGATCCTGACATTCGCCAGAAAGACGGATGTACTCATGGAACCGATGAACCTCGTCGACCAGGTGCATGACCATCTGGCGATGCTCAAACAGACGTTCCCGAAAATGATCACCTTCGAGGAGACCGTGGAAGACGCGATCCCGTCCGTCTTCGCCGACCAGACACAGATCCACCAGGCGCTCCTGAATCTGTGCGTGAACGCGCGCGATGCGATGCCGCACGGCGGACGGATCACCGTTGCGATCCGGACGCGGTCCGGTGACCAGGCGAGAGAGACCGTCCCGTCCGCCGCCGAGGGGGAATATGTCGAAGTTGCAATAACGGATACAGGAACGGGCATATCCGCGGCGACCCGTGCGAAGATATTCGAGCCGTTCTTCACGACGAAGGCCGCAGGCATGGGAACAGGGCTCGGCCTGTCGGTCG
>JAVBYH010000185.1 GCA_030824175.1 Bacteroidota bacterium
GTATTCCCATGTCCCTGACTACCCCATTTTTACATTCCTCCTTGTCGAGTCCCGTCATCATCGCATCGGGTCCGGCGAGTCACGACGTCAACCAGATCGCATTGGCCGAGGAGCAGGGCGCGGGCGCCGTCGTGCTGAAGACCGTGTGTTCGGACAAGTTCGCGTACATGCGGCAATGGCCGCGGCCGCGCTACAAGCTGCTCGATTGGGACAAGCAGATCGCGGGCCGGTCGAAGCAGTTCACCCTCTTCGCGTTCGAGCAGGGCTACAGTGGAACGCTCGAGGATTACTGGACGTTCATAGAGCAGGCGAAGGCGCGCACGCGAATGCCGATTATCGGCAGTGCGTTCGCCGATACGGCAGAGGACTGGGCGTTCCTTGCAGCGAAGATCGAAGCGTGCGGGGCCGATGCGGTGGAGCTCGATATCTCATCGCCACACCGTCCGGGCTCGCTTGAATTCGAAACGACATTCGTGGCCGGGATCAAGGCAGCCGTCGGTGCGGTGAAGATACCGGTGCTTGTGAAACTTGCATCCACACCCGATCTGCTCCGGCAGTGCATTGTGTCCGAGCAATGCGGCGCCTCCGCCGTGACGCTCTGCAACCGCATCCGGGGCATCGACATCGACATCGAGGAGCAACGGCCCATCCTCCATGGATATTACGGAGGCATCGGCGGGCCGTGGGCGAAGTATTATACGATGATGCATGTGGCCGAGGCCGCGCAGCATCTTACAATTCCCATCAGTGCAACGGGCGGAACGATGACGGGCGAGGATGTCATCAAATACGTTCTCCTCGGAGCGACGACGGTGCAGGTGCTGTCTGCCGTCATGATCAACGGATGGGAGACGATCGCGGCGATGAACCGCGACATCGAGGCATACATGGAGCGGAAGAACATCCGTTCGCTCGACGAGATCAGGGGCCTCGCGTTGACGCGGCTGACGGATCCGAGCGAGATCCAGCGGTGGCCAGGCGAACCAAAAACCGGAGCGCGCAATGTCTGGAAGTAAGCGTTACAAGGGGCTGACGCCGTTTCCGCCGGATCTCGGCGGCAACTATGCGCCGATCGCCATCGTGATCGAGGACCAGTGCATCGGATGCGACAGGTGTCTGCCTGTGTGTTTTTTCGACGCGATCGTCATGGACACGAGCGAAAAAAATAAATTCGGCAGGACCGCGATCGTCGTCCCTGAGAACTGCACGGGATGCGGACTCTGTTTCGAGGCGTGTCCCGTGGACGCCATCGACTGGGTGCGCGAGCCGGGATGAACCGATTATCCGTTCTCATCATTGGCACCGGCCGGATCGGCGCCTTCCTCGACACGCCGCAGAGCCCGATGATCCGTACGCATGCCCACGCCTTTTCACTGCATCCCGGTTTTACGCTTGAGGGGTTTGTGGATGCGGATGTCCGGCAGGCGGCGAAAGCCGCGGCACTGTGGGGGGGCACGGCGTACGCCTCGGTTGCCGCCGCGTTCGCCGGACGGACGATCGATGTCGCCGTGGTGGCCGCTGCGGATGAGGCGCATTACGGCATCCTGAAGACGCTCGCCGGACTGCCCGTGCGCTGTGTACTGGCGGAGAAGCCGCTCACAAAGACTGTGCGTGAGGCCGAAGAGATCGTCGCACTGTATGGTGAACGCGACGTTTCGCTGTGCGTGAATTTTTCACGGCGATTCGTTCCCGAGGTCATCGATCTGCGGAACAGGATTGCATCGGGAGCGTTCGGCACGTTCCTCTCCGGCACCGGCACCTACGGGAAGGGTGCCCTGCATAACGGATCGCATCTCGTTGATCTGCTCCGATACCTCGTTGGCGAGATCGCCGGCGCCCGCTGCGTTTCGGCAGTGCGGGACTGGCGCGAGGATGACACGACATGTTCGGCGGTGCTGGACATGACGAACGGCGCGCATTTTTTCATGCAGGGTATCGACAGCCGCTGCGCAACGATATTCGAGGTGGACCTGTTTTTCGAACGGCAGCGGGTGCGCATCGTCGACTTTGGATTGCGCATCGAAATGCATGGCGTGAAACCACATGCGGACAATCCGGGGCAGCTCCACTTCGAGCCGCCGGTGCACGTCGCCACCGGCCATGCGAGCGTGCTCGTGCATGCAGCAGGCCATGTGCACGCCCATCTCGTGCGGGGCACGCCGCTCTGCAGCAGTGGTGCGGACGGGCTGGCGGCGCAGCGCATATGCGGCGAAATACTAAACGGCGCGCGGGACTGCGATGCGCACTGAATCCGTGAACGAGAAGGAGTTTGCCTCATGCTGATCGACCTTACACATCCCATCACATCGCGCATTCCGGTATACTTTCCGTGGCATCCGGCCACGCGTGTGACGCAGACGGCGAATTACGAGGAGCATCTCTGCGTCGTCAACGAGATCACCCTCGGCACGCACACCGGGACGCATATCGACGCGCCGCGCCATGTGATAGAGGGGGGGGCGCCCATCGATGCCTACGACGCAAACCTGTGGATGCAGGATGCGTACGTGTGCGATCTTTCGCCGCGTGAGGCGCGGGCCGGCATCACCGTTGAAGAGCTGCGGGGGCACCCGATCCCGCACGGCAAAGCGGTGATCCTCAAGACCGGATGGGACACGCGCTTCGGCGACGCCGATTATTATAAAACATATCCGCCGCTCACGAATGACGCGGCCGACTATCTTGTCGGGCTCGGCGTGCCGCTTGTTGCTGCCGATACGCCCTACACGCTCGACGTCCATTACATTTTTTTGAAAAAAGGAATTCCGCTTGTGACAAATATTAACAATACCGGTAGGTTGCGGGAGGGGATTGTGACATTAATCTCGGCGCCGTTGCTCATTGAGAACGGCGACGGTGCACCGGCCCGAGTGTTCGCGCGTGTGGAGGAGGAGTGATGGATTCAATCGTCGACCTGCTGAGAGAACTTGTTGCGATCCCGAGCATTAATCCGATGGGGAAGACGGAGGCGTCAGGAAAATTCTGCGAGAAAGACCTGGCGGAGTTCGTTGCCGCCGCGATGAAGCGTTGCTCCATCGACGTGGAAATGTACGACGTGTCGCCGAACCGGCCGAACGTCGTCGGCTTTGTCGACGTGAAGGCGGAGCGCACACTCATGCTCGAGGCACACCTGGATACGGTGTTCGTGGACGGGATGACTGTCGATCCGTTCGCGGCGACAATCGAACACGGCAGGTTGTACGGACGAGGATCCTGCGATACGAAGGGGGCGCTCGCCGCGTTCATGCATGCCGTCTGTACGCTGCTGAAGGAAGGGAAAAAACCGAAATATAACATTATCCTCGCCGCCGTCGCCGACGAGGAGTTCGGCTTCACCGGAGCCGAGGCGCTCGTTGCGCGGGGTCTCAAGGCCGACGCGGCGATCGTGGGCGAGCCGACGGAGCTGCACATCGTGCGCGCGCACAAGGGGGTGCTGCGATGGAAAGTGAGAACGGCCGGACTCGCCTCGCATTCGGCGTATCCGTCGCGCGGGCGGAACGCGATCTACTCGATGGCACAGGTGGTGACACACCTGCAGGAGCACGCGCACTGGCTGCAGAGTCTGCCACCGCACCCGCTGCTCGGATCGCCGTCGTTGAACGTGGGCACGATCGAAGGCGGGCAGGTCGTGAACATCGTCCCCGACCGGTGTGTCATAGAAGTCGATCGTCGGATGATGCCGGGTGAAACGGCAGCCGACGCGCTTCGGCTTGTGAAGGAGGCGCTCGCCGGCGTGCCGGATTGGGAATTCGACGAGCCGTATCTGTCCGCCGCCGGCATGGAGGTCGCCCCGGACGCTTCGATCGTGACGATGCTGTCGGATGCCGTGGCGCATGTGCTGGGAAACGTCGTCGTCGAATCGGCCCACTATGGAACGGATGCCGGGCAGTATAACAGGGCGGGGGTGCCGAGCGTGGTGTTCGGTCCCGGCAATATTGCACAGGCTCACACGGCGGGCGAGTTCATAGACATCACGCAGCTCGAGCAGGCGTCCAAGATCGTGACGCGGCTCATCACCGCCTGATCGAAGCAGACGATATGAGGGAAAAAAATGCGGCCACGAGGGCCGCATTTTTTTTTGGCGAGCTAATAGCTCGCTCTGCTATGGAAAACACCTGTATGTACAATTGGAGCGTGTAGGGCGAAACGGCGTTTCGCCCAGGTTTAACTATCGTACGATCGTCCGGCAGGGCGAAATATCATTTCGCCCTACAAAACGCATGGGCAAATGCGCGAATATTATTCGGAGCGGGAGACGTAGAGGTAGCGTTTGATCTTCTGCGTCGGTGTCTTTTCAAACGGCTCGGTCTGTTCGATAACGCGCGAGAGGCGTGAGAAGGCCGCGACCTGCGAATTGACCGCCTCCTTGATATCGACGAGCATGCGCGCGATCTGCTCGCGCGTCTTCGCCTCGTTGCCCGATCCGGCCGCATCGCGGTCGAGCGCCTCGTAGTCCATGAACACGCGCGCGACGAGCGAGGCGCCTTCCTTGTAGACGAGCGATTCGAGCACATACTCTGCCCTGTTGATGATCGATTCGATCGCTTCGGGATAGATGTTCTCGCCGCTCGCACCGAGGATGACGTTCTTCAATCGCCCGCGTATATAGAGGTGTCCGTCCTCGTCGAAAAACCCGAGATCGCCTGTGGAGAGCCATCCGTCGCTTGTAAGCACCTCGGCGGTGCGCTCGGGATCCTTGTAGTAGCCGAGCATCACGTTCGGTCCGCGGACGATGATCTCGCCGATTTTCGAGACGGGATCGGGATTGTCGATACGTACTTCAACGCCGGGCACCACCGGTCCGATTGCCCGGTAGCGTTGTATGCTGGGCATCGATCCCGCGATGAGCGGCGAGGTTTCAGTCATACCGTACCCGATGGAATATGGGAACTTCGCCTCCCGTAGGAACTGTTCGACTTCCGGGGCGACGGCGGCGCCGCCGATGCCGAAAAATTTCATTTCCCCTCCGAACATCTCCATCAGCTTCTTGCCAGCCAGGCCGTGCAGCTGCTTCCGGAAGAACGGCACCGTGACGAGCATCCGGCCGATGAGCTTCTTGCGGATCTGCGGGAGTATCTTCGTCTTGTAGATCTTCTCGATGATGAGGGGGACGATGAGCATCACCGTGGGACGGACGATGGAGAGCGCCGGCAGGAGCACCGCCGCTGTCGGGGGTTTCCGCAGATAGGACACGGAAGAGCCGCACATCATCGGCAGCACGAGCACGAGCGAGCATTCATAGACATGGGCCAGGGGAAGGATGGAGAGCAGCCTGTCGCCCGGGATCATCGGCGGTATGTGCTGGGACGCCTGCGCGTTCCAGACGATGTTCTTATGCGTGAGCATCACGCCCTTCGAATGGCCCGTCGTGCCGGAAGTATAGATGATGACCGCGAGGTCGTCTTCCTTCGGGACCACATGCTGCAGGCCGACGAATTGCAGTGCCATGGAGCGGATTTTGCGCAGTTCGCGGCTTCCGTTGGTGATGAGCTGCTTCAGCGGCGTTCCGTGGTTCTGCTCGTCCACAAGCGAGAGCGTATCGAGGAGGATGAACGCCACGAAGGGGCTCCGGTCCAGGTCGTCGAGTTTGGATGCCGATCGTTCGGAGAAGAACACCGCGCGGCACTCCGAATGACGGAGAATGTGGTGCATCTCGCTTGCATGGAAATCGGGCAGCACCGGTACCGCGACGCATCCCATCGTGGTGATCGCGAAGTACGCGATGCCCCAGAATGGGGAGCTCTCGCCGATGATTGCGACACGGTCGCCGGGGGTCACGCCGCGGTCCCTGAGGACGTCGGAACACAGGCGCACCTGTTCGCCGAATTCCCTGTATGTGAACGGTGTTTCGCCGGCGAAGCCCAGCGCGGGCATGTCTGAGTACATGCGGACGCTTCGTTCGAGAAGGGCCGCAAGGGTAAGGGGGGAGAGTGGGATCACGTGCATCTCAATAAAAATGTTAGTATGATTGACAGAGTATGTGATAAATGATTTTCGACGCCAGCGGATTCATTATAGCAAAAATAAAATTCAGATATCGTAAAAAAATACACAAAAATCACGGAGGTGGGATCATGGTCCATCAACGGGTGTATGCATATCTGGTGGTTCTCGGTGTGTTCGTTGGTGCGTGCCGCGGGACCGATACGAAGAACGATTCCAGGGACGCCTCGGCCATCCGGTTCACGACGCACCGCTGCATCGACCGCGAGGGGACCGGTATCGAGGCATTTCATTTTTTGAAGCCTGCCGACTGGACGTTCGACGGAGGCATACGCTGGCGCCTCGACAATCCGGGAATGCCGGCCGTTTCATCCTTCAGGGTGTTC
>JAVBYH010000183.1 GCA_030824175.1 Bacteroidota bacterium
CGCACGGCCGGGTGCGCGGCGAGATGCTCGGCGATCGCACCGGCGTTCGCGCAGTGCCGGTCCATCCGCACCGCGAGCGTCTTCACGCCCCGGAGGCACATCCATGCGTCGAAGGGACTCATGATGCCGCCGGCCGCCTTCTGGAGGAACCGGAGGCGATGCGCCGCCTCGGCGTCGTTCGTGGCGATGAATCCGCCGATCATGTCGCTGTGCCCGTTCAAATATTTCGTGACGCTGTGAAGCACGATATCGAATCCGAAGTCGATCGGCCGCTGAAGATACGGGGTGGCGAATGTGTTGTCCGCCACGCTCAGGATCCGTTCCTTCCTCGCGTAGGCCGCCACAGCGGCGAGGTCCGTGAGCGTCATCATCGGATTCGCCGGTGTTTCGATGAAGATCATCTTCGTCGTCGGACGCTTCGCGCGAAGGATGTTCTTCACATCGGAGGTATCCACGAAATCGAACTCGATGCCGACCGGCGCGAAGAGGCGCACCGCAAGCCGGTACGTGCCGCCGTAGACATCCTTCGACATGATGACATGCGAGCCGGGTTCGAGCATGCGGAAGAGGGCGTCGATGGCCGCCATGCCCGACGCGAATGCCATGCCCTCGGACGCGTTCTCGAGCGCCGCGATGTTCATTTCAAGCGCCGTGCGCGTCGGATTGGAGACGCGGGAATACGAGTATCCCTCGTGCCTGCCGATCTCCTCCTGGACGAACGTGGATGTGAGGTACACCGGCGGCATCACCGCGCCTGTCGCGCTGTCTGGTTCCTGGCCTGCATGGATCGTTTTCGTCGAAAAGTTCATAGTGTGTACGGTGAAGTGGGGGAATGGAGAGCACCTTTCCGGAATAATAGGCGTTTTGCCGAACAGATGCAACAGCGCCGCCCGCGCCCGCACGCGCCTGCTTGACACCCTTTCCATTTTTTGCTATGTTATTTACTACCAATCATTTGACATGGGCCGTATGCAACCACTGAACAGATACTCGATTCTCTGCGTGATCCTCTTCGCGCACACTGTCGCCGCCATGGACGACGGCATTACCCAATCCCGGCAGAACGCCATCACGCGCACAGTCGAAATCGTGAGCCCGGCCGTCGTCGGCATCAATGTGACGGAGATCCGTGAATACCGCGATCCGCTCTCGAACCTCTTCGGGAACGATCCGTTCTTCCGGCAGTTCTTCGGCAACCGGAACTATCAGCAGGAAGTGAAGGGGCTCGGCTCCGGATTCCTGATCTCCCCCGACGGCTACATCCTCACGAACGACCACGTCGCCGGCAACGCCAAGGAGATCACGGTGACGATGACGAACGGCGAAAAATATCCGGCCGAGCTCGTCGGCACGGACCAGGTCACGGACGTCGCGCTCCTGAAGGTGAAAGGTTCGAACTTCCCCCATGTGAAACTGGGGAATTCGGACGACGTCGTGATCGGCGAATGGGCCATCGCATTCGGCAATCCGTTCGGACTCTTCGACAACATCGACAAGCCCATCGTGACGGTCGGCGTCGTGAGCGCCAAAGGCATGAACCTGAACGTCGACATCAGCCGCTCCTACCGGGGCCTCATCCAGACAGATGCGGTGATCAACTCGGGCAACAGCGGCGGCCCGCTCGTGAACAGCGAGGGCGAGGTCATCGGTATCAATACGCTCATCTATACCGCAGGTGTGAGCCAGGCGTCCATTGGCTACGGATTTGCGCTTCCGATCAACCGGGTGAAAACGGTGTTCGCGGAACTGAAGGCGAAGGGGAAGGTCGAGCGCAATTTCTGGACGGGAATGGAAGTGCAGCCCGTCGACGTGCGCATCGCGAAATACTTCGGGCTCACGAAGGCCGAGGGCGTCATTATCAGCGACGTCAAGGCGGGAAGCCCGGCCGAGAAATCGGGATTGAAGGTCGGCGACATCATCCTCGAGGCCAACGGCGACAGGATCGTGGACGAGAACCGCATCGTGGCCGTCATTCGCGAACTGCGCCCGGGCGACCTCCTGAAGGTGAAAGTCTACCGCGAGAAGAAAATGCTCGACTTTACCGTCGCGCTCGAGAAACGACAATAACGGAATTATCCATAATACGAACAGGCATTTGACATGATTGAACGATATACACGCCCTGAGATGGGCGCGCTGTGGAACGACGAAAGCCGCTACGCCATCTGGCTTGAGATCGAAGTGTTGGCATGCGAGGCGCAGGCGGAGCTCGGCGTCATTCCGAAAGAGGCCGTCGCGGTGATTCGCGAAAAGGCGAAATTCGAGGTCGCCCGCATCGACGAGATCGAACGCGAGGTGAAGCACGATGTGATCGCATTCCTCACGAATGTGGGCGAGCATGTCGGACCGGTATCGCGCTTCATCCACCTCGGCATGACGTCGTCCGACGTGCTCGATACCGCCCTGGCGGTGCAGATGCAGCGCGCGGCCGACATCCTCCTGCGCGACCTCGCCGCTCTGAAGGACGTGCTCGCCCGCAGGGCGAAGGAATTCAAGATGACCGTCATGATCGGCCGTTCACACGGCATCCACGCCGAGCCGACGACGTTCGGCCTGAAACTCGCGCTGTGGTACGACGAGACGCGCCGGTCGATCCGCCGCCTCGAACAGGCCCGCGAGACGATCTCGGCCGGACAGATTTCCGGGGCCGTCGGCACGTTCGAACACCTGAGTCCGAAGGTTGAGGAATACGTGTGCGCGAAGCTTGGGCTCACGCCGGCTCCCGTCTCGACACAGGTGCTGCAACGCGACCGTCACGCCGAGTTCCTGACGACGCTTGCCATCATCGGCAGCTCGCTCGAAAAATTCGCGACGGAGGTGCGCCACCTCCAGAAGACCGAAGTGCTCGAGGCGGAGGAATACTTCTCCGAGGGACAGAAGGGGTCCTCGGCCATGCCGCACAAGCGCAACCCTATCACGTGCGAGCAGATCGCGGGACTCTCGCGCGTGCTCCGCGGCAACGCCCAGGCAGCCATGGAAAATGTCGCACTCTGGCACGAACGCGACATCACGCATTCGTCCGTGGAACGGATCGTCGTCCCCGACAGCTGCATCCTGCTCGACCATATGCTCGTGAAGATGACGAACGTGCTGGACAAACTGCTCGTGTACCCCGAGAACATGAAACGTAACATCGACATCACACACGGCCTCGTGTTCTCGCAGCCGGTGATGCTGGCGCTCACGAAGAAGGGCATGAAGCGGGAGGATGCATACAAGATCGTGCAGCGCAACGCGATGGAAGTATGGAAGTCGAAGATGAACTTCCGCGAGGTGCTCTTGTCCGATCCGTACGTCGCCGCGGCGCTCACGGACGCGGAGCTGGCGGAGGCCTTCGATCCAACGAAGGGCCTGCAGCACGTCGACTATATTTTCAAACGCGTCGGACTCTAATATCTGTAACCCCTAATTGGAGCGTGTAGGGCGAAACGGCGTTTCGCCCTGGTTCAACTTTCGTACGATCGTTCGGCAGGGCGAAATATCATTTCGCCCTACACGTGGCAGCACCACAACCTGATCAACAAGGACAGTATGGAACAACTGGATCACACCGGAGAGAATCCGCTCCACCTCAACACGGATCATGTCACGAAGATCCTCGTCGATTTCCTGCGCGACGAGGCGCGCGTGGCCGGGTTTTCACGCGCAGTGATCGGACTCTCGGGAGGCATCGATTCCGCCGTTGCCGCGTACCTTGCCGTCCACGCATACGGCGCACAGAACGTTCTCGCGGTGAAGCTGCCGTACCGCACGAGCAGTCCCGAGAGCGCCGCGGACGCAGGACTCGTCGCGGACGCGCTCGCCATACGGACGATGACCGTCGAGATCACGCCGATGGTCGAACCGCTGTTCGAGGCGCTCTCGATCGCGGACAACCTCCGCAGGGGCAACATCATGGCCCGCGAGAGAATGATCGTGCTCTATGATCTGTCGGCGCGCGAGAATGCGCTTGTCATCGGCACCTCGAACAAGACCGAGGCGCTTCTCGGATACGGTACGCTCTTCGGCGACATGGCGTGCGCGCTCAATCCCCTCGGCGACCTTTACAAGACGCAGGTGTGGCAGCTCGCATCCGCGCTCGGCATCCCGAAAAAACTCATCACGAAAAAACCGACAGCGGACCTCTTCGAGGGACAGACCGACGAGGCGGACCTCGGATTCTCGTACGCCGACGCCGATCAGCTGCTCTATCTCATGGTCGACGACAGACGCTCGGCGGAGGAACTGCGCGCGCTGGGCTTCGATCCGGAGTTCATTTCGGCCATACAGCGGAAGATCCGGATCAATCAGTTCAAGAGACGG
Source organism: Bacteroidota bacterium (assembly GCA_030824175.1). Taxonomy (GTDB): domain Bacteria; phylum Bacteroidota; class Ignavibacteria; order UBA10030; family UBA8401; genus CAISDA01. The sequence continues at coordinate 4,303 of JAVBYH010000183.1, forward strand.
CCGCCGCTCATCGCCAAGCTTTCCCATCGCACGATCAATGTCGATTTTCGTTATGTCAGGGACTGGGGTGTCTGACACGGCCGGGTGTACTTCACAGGAAGACATGCAGCATGAGCAAGAAGCCGCAATACCGTTCAACGCCGGATTCCCAGGATTTCGTGCCGGGATTTCCGAAAAAAACGATGATCATTTTTTTCGTTGCCAGCATCTGCTTCGCCGCGGCGGCGTACACATATTTCCTCTCGGAGAAGGACAGATACACACGGGACAAGGCGAAGGAGTTGTCCGCGATCGTCAGCCTCAAGAAGGGCCAGCTCGAAACGTGGAGAAATGAACGCCTCTCCGATGCCAACTTCATTTTTCGCAACGACGCCATTGCCACCGAGGCACGGGCAGTGCTGCAGCAGGCGCCCGCACGAGGGCGGGCGAGCGCCGCGCCGGAGTGGATGAAGTCGATGTACAAGAACAAGCATTATTCCGTCATCGCGCTGTTCGACAACTCCCACCAGCAGTATCTCTCGTACCCCGAACCCCATGTCGGCGGCACACCCGCATTCGACAGGCTGCTGGACAGCGCATGCACAATGCACGAGGTGGTCTTCAGCGACGTGTACATCGATGCGCGCGGCAATCCGGCGCTCTCGATCGTCGTTCCGCTCGCCGTTCGCACTCCAACAACCAAAGAGCCCATCGGCATCATTGTCCTGCAGGTCGATCCGTTGACGACCCTCTACCCGATGCTGCAGTCGTGGCCCATCCCGAGCCGCAGCGGAGAGCTCCTCCTGCTCCGGAGCACGGACAGCGGCGCGATGTATCTGAACAAGCTCCGGTTCTCGGATGCCGTGCCGGGCGCATTCACCGAAGCGGCCGATGATTCGACGCTCCTCGTGTCACAGGCCTTTCGCACGCCGAACGCCATGATCGAGGGCGCGGATTACCGCGGCAGGGTGACGATCGGCGTGGGAATGCCCGTCGAGGGGACCGTGTGGACGCTCGTCGCCAAGAGCGACGCCGATGAAATTTACCTGCCGCTCCGCCAGACCGGATTCTTCCTCCGGGTCATTGTGATCCTCCTGACGCTCGTCGGTGCGATTTCGATCATTTCAGTCTGGCGGCACCGGCGCGGGCTCTATTACCGGCGCAGCTATCTGCAGGAGCTCGAGCGCAAATCGCTCATGCGGCAGATCGAGTATCTCGTAAAATATGCGAACGACATCATCATCGTCTCCGACGAATCGCTCGCGATCGTCGATGCGAACGACAGGGCTGTCGATGCGTACGGGTATACGCGTGAAGAACTCGTCACGCGCTCCACCGAGTCCCTGAGGCCCCAGCGCCACCAGGGGCTCGAACGCAGCTGCGCCCAGCTCATCCTCGAGCAGGGAAGCGCGCTCTACGAGGCCGAGCACGTGCGCAAGGACGGATCCGTGCTGTATGCGGAAGTGAGCGGACGCGTAATCGAGATCGAAGGGAAGAAATATTTTCAAAGTCTCATCCGCGACATCACGGAGCGGAAGCGGGCCGAGACGGCGCTGCGCGAAAGCGAGGAACGTTTCCGCATGCTTGTCGATTCGCTCGACGAGATCGTCTACACGCTCGGGCTCGACCACCGGGTGCTGAGCGTGTACGGCAACTGGGTCGAACGGTCCGGAGTGGACGCGGCCTCGCTCACGGGAAAGACGGTGGAAGTGCTGTTCGGTGCGGCGGGATACGAGTATCACCGCCAGATGGAGGACCGTGCGCTCAACGGAGAACACGTCCTCTACGAATCGACATACGAGGAGCTTCCTGCACGAACGCTGCACGACGTGCAGACATCACTCTCGCCGCTGCGCGACCCGAGCGATGCGATCATCGGCGTTGTCGGCATCGGCCGCGATATCACGAAAATGAAGAGGCTCGAACGCGACCTCCTCCAATCGCAGAAAATGGACAGCCTCGGAAAGCTCGCCGGCGGCATTGCGCACGATTTTAACAATCTTCTTGCGATGCTGATGGGCAGCGCCGAGCT
>JAVBYH010000225.1 GCA_030824175.1 Bacteroidota bacterium
AGAGGTTGCCCGGCGCCAGATTCCAGTGCTGCCCCTCACCCCTGTCCATCGGCAGCGTCACCGTATGACCGTCTGCGCGCGTGAACCTTTCATATTTATGAAAGAGGCCCTGCACCCAATACGATCCCGGCGGTATCGACGCGATACTGCGCACCGGGTAGCCGAACACGGACTCGTCGACGACCGTCACAGCCGGAGACGTTCCCTGCTCCACATCGACGCCGAAGATCATCTGCGTGTCCGGTCCTTCACCGATCTGGAATCGCGGTTCGTCCGTGCTGTCGCAGGAAATAAGGAGGAACATCCGTCCGTCACCAATGGGCTCGCGGCGTTCCGATGGATATGAGAGGGCAAAACGTACACCCTGTGATTGAGTCCGTTGATGTGCGGCCATGAGTGTGACAATGAGGGTGAGGAATGCGAGTCTGCGAATCATAAGCGGAGCCGGCGAAAGTGTGCGTGTGTGCATGAATGAAATTATTTGATCGGCAAAGACTTGATTGTATGAACAATATACGCGATTTTTAATGCAACTTTCTCCCCACACCCTGATCGGCGACACATATGGCCCTTGACATCGACTCGATACGCGACTATTGCCTGAAGCTGAAGGGTGAGATCACGGAGGAATTCCCATTCGGCGAGGATGTGCTCGTCTTCAAGGTGCACGGAAAGGTGTTCATGCTCACACAGCTGGGCGAGTACCCCCTCTCCATAAACCTGAAGTGCGATCCGGAACGTGCGATCGAGCTGCGCGAGCGCTATGCGTCCGTTGCACCGGGCTTTCATATGCACAAGAAATACTGGAACACCGTCTCCGTCGACGGCAGCATTCCCGCCAAAGAGATCCTCGCCATGATCGATCACTCATACGAACAGGTGGTGCAGAAGCTGCCGAAGTCCGTCCGCAGCGTGTTGACGGCACCGTAACATCCGATCACGGTGCGGAAGGCCGGTTATACGTGCGTGACGTGACGATGCTACACTGATCTCTTCATTGTTTTTTCGAGCATCTCGGCCAATGCACCCTTTCGGAACGGTTTGCACAGGCTTCCGGTGAACCCAAACGCCGCCGGATTTTTCATCACCGGATCATCGGCATACCCGCTTGCAGCATAGACGGGGATGTCGGCATTCAGGCTGAGACGGCGGATTTCAGACACGGCGGTCTTGCCGCCCATCCCACCAGGCACGGTGAGGTCCAGGATGAATCCTGCGATCGGCCGCTTCTCTCGCAGTGCCTCCTCGAAATAGTGAATTGTCTCTCTGCCGTCGTTCCTGCAGACGACCGTGTACCCGAACGACTCGAGCATATTCCTTATCGCATCGCGCATCACCTCTTCGTCGTCCATCACGATGAACGTGCCTTGGCCGATGTGCCTGGTCTCTGCCGCCGTCATGGCGGCGGTCGGATCGTTCGAGGCGGGAAGGTAGACGTGAAAGGTGCTCCCCCTCCCGGGTTCCGATTCCACATCGATCGCACCGCCATGACGATGGACGATCGAATAGCATGTCGCCAGGCCGAGGCCGTGCCCCCTGCTCTTGGTAGTGTAGAACGGATCGAAAATATACGGGAGACTCTCCCGCAATATTCCGACGCCCGTATCGCTGACAGAAATTTTCACGTAATCGCCGCGCGGCAACGACAGGACCTCATGTTCCTCGAGGTACACATTTGCCGCCCTCACGTCGATGGTCCCGCCATTGGGCATGGCCTGTTCGGCGTTGATGATGATGTTGTCGATTACTTGTCCGATCTGGTTCTTGTCGATGTTGCACATCCGGAGATTGTCCGCGATCGCGAAACGGCACGACACATTTGAGCCGCTCAGGGCGAATTGGACAGTATCCTGTATGAAGGGAATGAGCTGCGCCGTCTTCTGAACCGGCGCCCCTCCCTTTGCAAACGTGAGCAATTGTCCGGTCAGGCTGCGCGCGCGCTCGATCGTCGAAATCGCTTTCATGAGATATTGCGTTATGATATCGTCTGTGGATCGTTCGATGGCGAGATCGACGTAACCATAAATTCCCCCCATGAGATTGTTGAAATCGTGTGCGATGCCGCTTGCAAGGACTCCGAGCGATTCGAGTTTTTGCGTCTGTTGGATCTGCTGTTCGAGTTTGAGCTGCTCCAGCTTCGTATGCTCTTCTTCGGCCTGTTTGCGGCTTGACACATCGCTGATCACAACCCGGCAGACGGGGCCACCGTCGTCGTCCTCCGACATGATGGCTTCGAGGCGTCCCCAGAACACCGTGCCGTCTTTTTTCTCCATGCGCACTTCACACGTCTGTGGTTCGCCGGTATCGAACAGCTGCTTGTGATGCCTCTGGTAAATGGGCTGATCTGCGGGAAGAATGAATCGTGTGAGAGGCTGCTTGATCAGCACGCCGCGCGGCATTTCAAGGAGAGTCGCTGCGGTGAGGTTCGCCTCGAGGATCATCCCCCGATCGTCGACCGTCGCATATCCCATGGGCGCCAGATGGTAGAGATCGAAGTACCGTGCGCGCGCCGCATCGAGCTCCGCTTGGGAGAGGCGGAGTTCCTCGTTCTGCATCTCGAGTTCGATCTGATGCACCTGAAGCTCGTGCAGCAGCTTCCGGGTGTCCTCGGGCAATTCCGTTGCGCCGTGTCCCTCCATCTCCGTTTCCCTGCTCTGCAGCAGCGCTTCGGCGCGGCGGCGAAGATCGGGCTCGGGATCGGAGTTCATGTCATTGGTGTTCATGGCGGCCCTCCAAAAATTTTGGACACGGAGCGTGTGCATTTCGTTCACCGCATCAATTATGACCGGCGGTCTGAAATATCCATGGTAACGCCAAACCATTTTACGATATGGTCACCTTTATCCCTCAGCGCCGTGGCATGTACGGCGAACCACACGTACTCGCCGCCGTGATGCCGGATGCGGTATTCCCGCTTGAAGGGGACGCCTGCCGAGACGGCGTGATTCCATGCCGTCATGAGGGAGCTTCTGTCGTCGGGGTGGACCTGATCGAGCCAGCCGAAGCCGAGGAGCTTCCTGTTCGGCACGCCGGTAAATTCCGCCCACTGCGGACCGAGATAGTCGACAAGGCCGTCGGGCGTCGACGTCCACACAAGCTGCGGAAGCGATTCGGCGATCTGCTGAAAACGGAATTCGCTTTCGTTCAGGGCGGACTCGATCCGCTTCCGCTGTGTAATATTCACGAACGTGATGACGACGCCCTCGATGACATTCTCGAGCGTGCGATACGGCTGGATACACATCGTGTACCATTCATCTTCCGTGGTGCGAACTTCCACTTCCTTCGGAATGAGCGTATCGAGCACTGCCTTCGCATCCGCCGGCAGATTGTCGTAACCGACGAGGTTCGCGACGATATGGCCCACGGGCCTCCCCACGTCGCTCAGGATCAGATTGATGATCTGCGTGACCGCCGGCGTGAAGCGCAGGATGCGCAGCTGATGGTCGACGAACACCGTGCCGATCCCCGTGCCCGCCAGAAGATTGTTCATGTCGTTGTTGGCACGCAGCAGATCCGTCACCTTCGCCTGCAGCTCTGCGTTGACGGTGGCAAGCTCCTCGTTGACGGACTGCAATTCTTCCTTCGATGTTTCAAGCTCCTCATTCGTCGACTGCAGTTCCTCGTTCACGGACTGCATCTCCTCGTTCGTCGATTTGAGCTCTTCGTTGGCAGTCTCCAGTTCCTCATTCGTATTCTGAAGATACTCCTCTTTGGATCGCAATTCCTGTTTCAGGACGGCGATCTGTCTGTTGGCGTCGGCCCCCTCGTCAGGCTGCGCGTCGGTGCCTTCGGCATTAGCCGAGATCGCAGCCGCATTCACGTCACTCTGAACGACATGAACGTCTTCGGGTGCCGTCACCTCATCCAACACAACAAGGAACAACGGCGCATCCTTGGTCGTCCCCGTTCCCGCAGTGACGGGACGTACGATCACATTGACGGCGGCGAAGTGCCCGTTTGTTTTCACGCGCACGCCGGGGTGGCGGATGGTCTCTTTCGTCTCCGCGGCCTTGTGCAAAGCCACGGTCAATTCTCTGCGCAATCCCTCGCGTGCCATCTTCAGGATGTTACTCACTCCGGCTTCGCCGGGAGCCGGTTCGAGGTACATACCGGTGCGGCCATGCAGATAGAGAATGTCGCCGTTTGTCATGACGAGCGCTCCGACAGGCGCGACTTCCTGAAGCAGCGCCTGTTCTGTAAGTTCACGCACCGGGAGTTTCGCTGTCGCGGTTGACTTGGTTGTGGTTTTCGCAGTGGTCCCATCGAGGCCTGTCATCGGCGGAAGGAAGCGTGCAAATGCGACCCGCTGCATGCCGAGCAGGTCGGCCTTGCGCCGGTACAATTTGTTCTTGCGATCGAGTGTGATATACAGTTCTCCAAAATCTCCCACGGCTTCAGATGTTCCCAGGAACAGGTATCCGCCCGGGTTCAGCGCATAGTGCAGCAGCGGGATAATCTTCTTCTGCAGGTCTGAGCCCATATAGATTAACAGATTGCGGCAGCTGATCAGGTCCAGTTTCGAGAACGGCGGATCCTTGATGAGATCCTGTTCCGAAAAAATGAGGATGTCGCGGATTGATTTGTGAATGCGGTACATCGAGCCGTCACCTTCCGGCGTGAAATATCGCGCCAGCCGTTGCTGGCTGATATCTGCGGCGATGCTCGCCGGATAGAGGCCCGTCCGTGCGTTGGCGATGGATTGGCTGTCGATGTCTGTGGCGAACACCTGCAATTTAAAATTTTGCCGCAATGCCTCGATTCGTTCCCGAAGGATGATGGCGATGGAATAGGCCTCTTCGCCCGTTGAACAACCGGGGACCCAGACCCTGATCAGGGCATCTGCCGGTCTGCCCGTGAAAAGCTGGGGAATTACGGTCTCCTCGAGTGCAGCGAAAGCCTCCGGGTCCCTGAAAAAATTCGTCACCCCGATAAGCAGGTCGCGGAACAGCGCCTCGATTTCCGGCGGCGCCTGCTGCATGTACTTCACGTACGATTCGATCGTCTCGATCTGATGAACGGCCATCCTGCGTTCAATGCGGCGGCGAATGGTGGTCGGCTTGTACAGTGAAAAATCGTGGCCGGTATGGACGCGCAAGAGCACGAAGATCTTCTTCAAGGCATTCTCCGTTGTGGGCGCCTGATACAGCGGTTTGCGCGGCGGGTTGCCGAACATCTGCGCGGCGTAGGAGATGAGCTGGGCGGGCATTTCGGCGGGCGGCAATTCATAGTCCACCAGACCCGTGGCAATGGCGCTTCGGGGCATGCCGTCGTATTCCGTCGAACCGGGTGTTTGCGCCATGACCATGCCGCCCTCGCCCTTGATGGCTCTGATCCCCAGCGTGCCGTCGCTGCCGGTGCCGGAAAGCACGATACAAATTGCCCGGTTGTGCTGGTCTTGCGCCAAGGACCTGAAAAAGAAATCGATGGGAAGACGCTGGCCGCGGGGTGCGGTCGGCTCCATCAACTGGAGTGCGCCGTTGAGGAACGCCATATCGCGGTTCGGTGGAATGATGTACGCGCAGTTCGGATGAACCGTCATGCCGTCCTTGACCTCGCGGACCTCCATGCGCGTGTAGCGCTGTATCAAATCCGTGAGAAGGCTCTTATGGTCCGGCGCGAGATGCTGCACGAGCACGAACGCCATCCCCGGATCGGCATCCGCGGGCATCGCCGAGAAGAACTCCTCGAACGCGGCAAGCCCTCCGGCGGATGCGCCGATGCCGACGATCGGAAATCCCGGTGTCGGGGACACACTAAATGTTACGTCGTGTGCGGAAATAGAATCGCGACCCGCCTCCTGCGCCTCGTCATCAGCCGGGACCGAATCGGGGCCCGCCTTCTGCACTTCGTCCACCGTATGTTTCGCCGCGCCGGATTTGGGAGATGATGACTCTGTGTGCTTTCTTTTTTTTGACATGGACGGCGTGATCGTTTTCGGTGTGGTCGAGGGGCTTCGTGTGTGCTCCCCCGCACGCACAGCGGTTTTCGAAAATAGTACTTTCAGGAAATAATATACATTTTTGAGGGAAAGGTCAAGCAGACGGCGTTTTGGCCGCCTCGTGGCAGACGCGGTGACAAACGCGATTTCATTGCAGCGTATGAAAGTTCATCGCGTAAAAATGAAATACGATATCGTTTTATCAAACACCATATCAAGCATTCGCTTTTCAGCAACGACAACAATTGCCCTTATACTTAAGCCCTTCATCAATTTCGCAGTCTGGCCGCTTCGGTGAGAGGTGAGCCTTTCCTGCGTAAGTGTTCCAATTACCTTAAATACCGGAGTCCCGGT
>JAVBYH010000266.1 GCA_030824175.1 Bacteroidota bacterium
GAACGACCCGCGCCGGCCAAACAGTACCACAAGACCACCGGCGGCCATGCGGATAAACACAGATTCGGCGAAGCGCCGAAACCGAGGCCGCAGCCGTTCGAACACACGAAGAAGAAAAAAGACCGGCGGAAGAACACGGGGACCGGATTCAAACGGCGTCCCTGACACACACACTCTCATTCTCTCTCTCATAGACGACGTCAATGAAACCCATTCGCGCATACCACGGAAACACGCTGCACTGTAAGGGCTGGCTCCAGGAGGCGGCCCTGCGCATGCTCATGAACAACCTCGATCCGGACGTGGCCGAGAGACCCGACGACCTGATCGTCTACGGTGGCACCGGCAAGGCCGCACGCAACTGGGACTGTTACACGGCGATCGTGAAGAGCCTGAAGTCGCTCGAGAACGATGAAACGCTGCTCGTGCAGTCGGGCAAGCCGGTAGGCGTATTCCGCACGCACGAGAACGCGCCGCGCGTCCTCATCAGCAATTCGATGCTCGTGCCGAAGTGGGCCACGTGGGACGAGTTCAGGCGGCTCGAGGGACTCGGGCTGACAATGTACGGCCAGATGACCGCCGGCAGCTGGATCTACATCGGCTCGCAGGGCATCCTGCAGGGAACATTCGAGACATTCGCCGAATGCGCGCGGAAACATTTCGGCGGCACGCTTGCCGGACGGTTCCTCCTCACCGCCGGACTCGGCGGCATGGGCGGCGCCCAGCCGCTCGCGGCGACGATGAACGGCGCCGCCTGTCTCGTCGTCGAGGCGGACCGCACGCGCATCGAGAAGCGCATCGCCACGCGCTATCTCGACATGATGACCGACGACTTCGACGAGGCGATGCGCATGATCCGCAGCGCACAGGCAGAGAAACGTCCGCTCTCCGTCGGACTCTGCGCCAATGCGGCAGACATCATCCCGCGCATCGCAGCGGGCAAACATCTTCCCGATATCACCACGGACCAGACCTCCGCCCACGACACGCTCAACGGCTACGTGCCGTCGGGAATGACGTTCGAAAAGGCTGTCGCACTGCGAACGAAGAATCCCCAAAAATATATCGCGGCGGCTCAACGATCGATCGCCGCGCACGTGCGCGGCCTGCTCACACTGCAGAAGCGCGGGTCCGTCGTCTTCGATTACGGCAACAACATCCGCGGCGAGGCCGCGGCCAACGGCGTGAAGCGCGCGTTCGATGTGCCGGGATTCGTGCCCGAGTACATCCGCCCGCTCTTCTGTGACGGGAAGGGCCCGTTCCGGTGGGCGGCCCTTTCGGGCGACCCGGCGGACATCCTCCGCACCGACCGCGCCGTGCTCGAGACGTTCCCCGAAAACGAGCTCCTCTGCCGCTGGATCGAAAAGGCGCAGCGTCAGGTGGCCTTCCAGGGCCTGCCTGCCCGCATCTGCTGGCTTGGGTACGGCGAGCGGGCGCTGATGGGGAAGATCTTCAACGATCTCGTTGCGCGTGGCGACGTTTCGGCGCCGATCGTGATCGGGCGCGACCATCTCGACTGCGGAAGCGTCGCGTCGCCGAACCGCGAGACCGAAGCCATGAAGGACGGCAGCGATGCGATCGCCGACTGGCCCATCCTCAACGCGCTATTGAATGCGGTGGGCGGCGCCACATGGGTCTCCGTGCATCACGGCGGCGGCGTGGGCATCGGCAATTCGATTCACGCCGGCATGGTCGTCGTCGCGGACGGCACCCGGGAAGCCGCGGCCCGTCTCGAGCGCGTGCTCACGTACGATCCGGGCATGGGCATCATCCGGCACACGGATGCGGGATATGAACGAGCAAAAAAGAACGCGAAAAAATTCGGCGTGAAGATACCGATGATGAAATAAATAGGATTGTACAATTGGAGCGTGTAGGGCGAAACGGCGTTTCGCCCCGGTTCAATTATCGTACGATCGTTCGGCGGGGCGAGATAAATCTCGCCTTACAAAAAACATAAAAACGGGCGAGATGAATCTCGCCCTACACACCTCTATGAACTTTTTAATAGCTGGCACGGGAGGCGTCGGGGGATTCTTCGGCGCAAAACTCGCGGCGTCGGGCAACGACGTCTGGTTCCTCGCGCGGGGCAAACACCTCGAGGCGATGCGAAAAAATGGACTGCACGTCCGCTCAACAAAGGGAACGTTCGATGTCACACCGGAGAGGATCATCGCCCACCCCAATGAGGCGGACCGGCCGGATGTGGTGCTCTTCTGCGTGAAGAGCTACGATAACGAGGCGACGGTCGCGCAGCTGCGCGAGAGCGGCGCGCGCTCGAGCATGATCCTGTCCCTCCAGAACGGCATCGACAACGAGGACGCGCTCCGGGTGCTCCTGCCCGACGCCGCCGTCATCGGCGGCGTCGCGTACATCTCGGCGCGCATCGACGAGCCGGGTTCGATCATCGAGACGGGCGGATTCCAGCGGATCGTCTACGGCGCATTCGATCCGGCTCACGTTCCGCTGCTCGAACCGTTGGGTGCGTGTTTCGCCCGCGCACAGATCCGCGCCGACCTCACGGACGACATTCGGAAAGAATTGTGGAAGAAGTTCGTCTTCATCTCGGCAATGAGCGCCGTCAGCGCGCTGACGCGCATCACGCAGGGCGAAATACTCGATGTCGAGGAAACGCGCATGCTCGTCTTCAACGCCATGAAGGAGGCGGAGGCCGTCGGCATCGCCAATGGCATCGCACTCGAGCCGCTCGTGAAGGAACAGGTATTCGAGTCCATGGCGCGGTTCAGTCGCGGCACGCGGGCGTCCATGGCGTTCGATCTCGTGAACAAGAAACCGATGGAGCTGGACGCGCTGAGCGGGACCGTCGTCAGGCTCGGCAGGAGTCTCGGCATACCGACGCCGATACACTCGACGCTGTACGCGGCGCTGCTGCCGCATCATCTGCTCGCGCTCCAATCGGCGGCGCAGGGCGGAACCACATTCGAAGCAACGGCATGAACAGATCATCATACAGAAGGCACTGAACGCATGAAGACATCCCTGGCATTCCTCATCATCGCAGCGGCGCTCTGCACAACAACGGTATCCGCACAGAAACGCACGTACACAGCCGCCGACCACGCGAAGCTGCACATCCCGGCGTCGCCCGTGATCTCACCCGACGCACGGCGCATCGCCTTCACCATGCGCTCGGCCGACCTCGAGAACAGCAGGTGGATCACACAGGTGTACATGGTGACCACGGCCGACAAGTCGGTGCGCCGGCTCACCAGCTCGGTCGCCGGATCGCACTCACCCGCCTGGTCGCCCGGCGGAAACATCCTCTCATTCGTTTCCTCCCGCGAGTTCTTGGACGATTCCCTGAAGAAGCATTCCGGCACACCGCAGTTGTTCCAGCTGGCGATGGACGGAGGCGAGGCGCTCCCCCTGACGACGCTCGAGAACGGCGTCGACGAATACGAATGGTCGCCCGATGGCACAATGATCGCGATCCTCTCCGAGACGGAAGCCTCAGCGGACATTCAGGCCGTAAAGGAGAAGAACGAAAAACGTAAAATGGACTGGACCTCCTCCCTCGACCCGAAGCAGGGGAAGGACCTCTTTGTGATGAATGTCGCTTCGAAAACGATGCGCAAGGTGGCATCGCTCGATCGCGGCGTCGCAAACATCTCCTGGGCACCGGACGGGTCGCGCATCGTCTACCAGAGCAACCGCACAGGCGAGTACAACGACGACCAGAAGTTCGACCTGTGGATAATAGACATGAAGGGCGCCGTACGGCAGCTGACGACGGCGGCGGGTCCCGAGACGCAGCCGAAATTTTCTCCGGACGGCCGCACCATCGCCTTCATCACGCAGACTGTGCCCGACATCGAATTCGCGAAGACCGAACTGTGCGTGATGAATGCAGACGGCTCGCAGCAGCGCTCGCTCACCGCCTCGTTCCCCTACAGCGTCACGGCGTTCGCATGGAACCCGGACGGGACGTTCATCACCGCGCTTGTCAATGAGAAAACGAGCGCGTACGCGTACCGCATCCCGACGTCGAAAGGCACCGCGGAGAAGATCGTGACCGGGCCGTTCGTGCTGAGCGACGTCACGCTGGCCGCCGACGGCACGATCGGGTGCGGCATCGAAAGCGCATCGACGCTCAAGGAGCTCGCCGTAATCAGGAAAAATTCAATCGCCACGGTGTCCGATTTTTCGGTGCAGCTCGCCCCGTTCTCATTCGGCGCGCAGGAGATCATCAGCGTGAAGAGCCGCGATGGAAAATTTGCGATCGACGCCGTCCTCGTGAAGCCGGTGAACTATGAGCCGGGGAAGAAATATCCCCTGCTCCTCGCCTATCACGGGGGTCCGTACGGCGAATTCGACAACAAGCTCTACCAGTATTATCCCGTGCAGCTCCTGGCGCAGGAGGGCGTGATGACGGTGATGCCCAACGTGCGCGGCGGTTCAGGGTACACGGACGAATTCAGCCAGTCGAACCGGTACGACCTCGGCGGCGCGGACTTCCGCGACGCGATGGACGTTGTCGATCACCTCGTCGCGAAGGGCATGGCGGACAGCACTAGGATGGGCGTCACAGGCGGAAGCTACGGCGGCTACCTGACGAACTGGACGGTATCGCAGACATCACGCTTCAAGGCGGCCGTGTCCATGTACGGTATCTTCAGCTGGTTCACCGATTGGAGCAATTCCTTCCAGCCCTCGTTCGAACAGATGTACTTCGGATATAATTACTGGGAGCGGCCCATCGACATGAGCAACCTGTGGATACGGACCGCGCCGCAGACATACGTGCGGAACATCGTGACCCCGACGCTCATCCTGCAGGGCACCGAGGACCAGTACACGAATATCTCCAATTCGCGCGAGATGTACGCCGCGCTCAAGGAACTCGGACGCACGGTTGAGTTCGTCGTGTATCCGCGCGCCGAACACGGCTTGCGCACCGAACCGAACCAGTACATCAACGTACTCGAGCGGTCTGTCGAATGGTTCAGGAAATACGCGCTTGAAAAAAAATAACACCGGGGCGAGAAAACTCTCGCCCTACAAAAAGCATAACATTATAGGACAGCAATGGTGATACGGCCGGCAACACTCGACGATCTGACGACGATCGCCGATTTCAACATCACAATGGCATTCGAGACCGAGCACCTCGTCTTGGAGCGTACACGCGTCCTCGAAGGCGTGAGGGCGGTGCTGAGCGATCCGTCGAAGGGCCGGTACATCGTCGCCGAGATCGACGGCGTCATCGCCGGGCAGCTCATGGTAACGTACGAGTGGAGCGACTGGCGCAACGGCATGTTCTGGTGGGTGCAGAGCGTGTATGTTGAAAAGACGTTCCGCGGACAGAAAGTGTTCTCGAACCTCTACGAGAACATGAAAGAGGAAGCGCTGGCGAGCGGGTCGTGCGGTATCCGGCTCTATGTGGAGGAGGAGAACCGCGTGGCGCAGAAGACGTACGGCAAGCTCGGCATGGTGCTGACGCCGTACGAGATGATGGAAGAGGATTTTGTTTTAAAGCGATAAAAAAGCAAAAAAAAGGGCGAGATAAATCTCGCCCTACAATAAACAAAAACATTACGCGGCGGGGGGAGGAGCGGGCGCCTTCGCCTTGTTCATGCGCGCGAACACAATGAGTGCAATGATGACAACAACGCCCACGAGCAGGATGTAGATAATGTAATTCGTGGTTTTCACCTTGCCCCTCCAGATATCAAGCTTCGCGGTAATGTCGCTCACGCGATTCTCCGTGATGATGCCGTCCTTCTTTAAGAGCGGCAGCCACACCGGATCAATACGCTTTCCCCACACCGTGTCCGCAAAGCTCAGATACACGGACGAGCGGGCATCGTCGCTCAGATTATCGACATTGTTCGTCTGATTGTCGATGAACCGCACGATATTCTGATAGAACATCTCGCCGTTGTGGAACGGCTGCACCGCAAGATTGTGACGTGTGAATTCTTCGTTCAACGACTTCCAGAACGCCGTTTCCGCGTGCCGGGCCCATTCGGCAATAAGGCTGTCGATCAGGGGAATTTCCCGCGCCCTCTCCTTCGTCGTCAGATACATCGTCGCAAGCTTCGGTCCCACGCCCTTCCATTGTCCCGCGAATTTTCTCTGTTCCTCCTTCAGCTTTACGACATCGTCGGCGGACAACGTTGTGGACTTCAGGAATGTCAGGTTATCGTGGATGGCGCGTTTTACACTCGAGAGAATGTTATTCTTCTCGAATGCCATCATCTTCTGTTTTTCGTCGGCCGGCGTCATGATCGGCTTGTCGAACTGAAGGAAGAGG
>JAVBYH010000231.1 GCA_030824175.1 Bacteroidota bacterium
GCGTGTCGATCCGACGCCCGAGCACGTCATAAACGATGATCGACACCGGTCCCGCCGCGGACGCCTGATAGTGAATCGTCGTCGATGGGTTGAACGGATTCGGATAGTTCTGCCTGAGCCCGAACGTACGCGGCGCCTCACTACCAGGAGAGACGGCTGTGATGAGCTGCGCATTCCCCTCGCGGATCTTCGACCGCAGCCAGAGGCCCGATGTGCTCACCATGGATAACGGCCAGCCTCCCGTCCCGCTCGAACCCGGCTTGAGCGCAGCGGACGTCTCGGTCAGATCGGCGACGGACCAGTTGCACCAGCTTATCTTGTTGTCCTCCAGGAATTTCAGCCAGATGCCGGTTTCCACAGAATCGATCTTCCCCGTGCCGCTCGCCTCCGTCGTGCCGAACTCCGTGGCGAACAGCGCCGCCCCCCTGCTCATCGCAACGGACGCCTTCGTCCTCAGCGACGCCTTGTGCGTGGCCGCGTAAAAATGGAGCGTATAGGCAATGTTGTTCGACAGGACCGGATTGGCCGCCGCCACGTCCACATCCTGGGACCATGTGGGATTGCCCACCACAATGAGGTTGTTCGGATCGATGGCGCGGATGTGTTTCACGAGCGTATCGGCGTACGGCTTTATGGAATCGGCCCACGAGACCTGCAGCGGTTCGTTGTATATTTCGTAGATGATGTTCGGCTTGCCCTTGTACTGCTTTGCGATGTCCTCGAAGAAGGCGATGGACTGGGCCGTGTGCCATTGTCCGTGATGGTCGTGCCAATCCACGATCACGTAGATCCCAAGGTCGATGCATGCATTGATGACATTTTTCACCTTCACCTTTTCGGCAAGGCCGTTCGCAAGAAAGCCGCCCGACTCAACAGCCATCGACGCCCTGACGACGGAACACTTCCAATCGTCGCGCAGCCATTTCACACAATCGTAATTATAGAACTGTCCCTTCCACTGGCTCCAGTACAGGCTCATCCCGCGCAGCACGACGGGATTGCCGTTCTTGTCGACGATCCTATTGCCGGCGGTCCGCAGCGCGCCGTAGCGTTCGACGACCGTCGTATCGGCGGATAATGCCGCATCATGAAAGACGAGGCAGGCAAGTACGACGGCGGCATACCACGTCGCGTGATGAGTGATTGATGATACCGTCATTGTCTCTGACCTCAAAAATTAATGTCCTGTGCGCCATCCAATCCGATTGTCAGATAATATACTGCAGGCATATGCTGATATCAAGCCTCGGGAGAGATTCGACCAGATTAAACTTGCGGCGCTCGTGACGCGTCCATATATTACCAGATCGTACTTCTCCACGGGCAAAGGCAACCAAGTGAAAAAAAAGACGCTCATTGCGCTTGTGCTGTGTTCCTTCGGCACGCATCTTCGTTCGCAAACGATGTACATCCCGCCTGTCGCGGGCACGCAATGGGATACGGTGTCCGTCCAGAGCCTGGGATGGAACGCCGCGGCCGTTGCACCGCTCCACGCGATGCTGGAGGCGGCCCACACGCGGGCGTTCATTGTGCTGAAGAACGGCAGGATCGTCATGGAAAAATATTTCGGGACGTTCACGAAGGACAGCCTGTGGTATTGGGCCTCGGCAGGCAAGTCCATGACATCCGTGCTCGTGGGCATCGCGAAAAGCGAGGGACGCCTCGCGCTCTCGGACACGACGTCGAAATGGCTGGGAAAAGGATGGACGAGCGCCCCTCCGGAAATGGAGGACAAGATCACGATACGGCATCAACTGACGATGACCACCGGCCTCGACGACGGCGTGCCGGATCGGGACTGCACGGACAGATCATGCCTTCTCTTTAAAACGGACGCCGGAACGCGGTGGGCGTACCATAACGCGCCGTACACGCTGTTGGATCCCGTCATCGAGCGTGCCACCGGCCAGTCGCTCAATACATACTATCTCACGCGCATGCGCTCGAAGATCGGGATGAACGGATTTTACTTCGCCTCCGGGGACTACAACAATGTGCTGATGACAACGCCTCGGAGCATGGCTCGGTTCGGTCTTCTCATGCTCAACCGCGGCGTCTGGGACACGACGCCGATATTGAATGACACGGCATACTTCAGGGAAATGACGACGTCGTCGCAGACGATCAATCCCTCGTACGGATACCTGTGGTGGCTCAACGGAAAGACGTCGTACATGCTTCCCACACTGCAGATGGTTTTTCCGGGATCGGTCTCGCCCGCCGCTCCGGCCGATATGTTCGCGGCGCTGGGAAAGAACGGCCAGCTCATCAACATCGTGCCGAGCCTCGGCATCGTCTTCATACGCATGGGCGACGCACCCGACGGAACATTCGGATCGCTCGTGGCGACGGTTCTCAACAACCAGATATGGGAGAAACTTACGGCGGTCATGGGAAGCACAACGGGAGCGGCGGGAAGAGCGGATGCGTCCGTCGTTCGGGATTTTTCACTCTCGCAAAATTACCCCAATCCCTTCAATCCCCGGACGACGATCACATTCACGGTGCCCGCTCCCGGGTACGCGCGCCTGACCGTCTTCGACATGCTCGGCCGTGAAACAGCGGTGCTCTATGACGGGACGGCGGAACCGGGAGTGACACACACGGCGTTGTTCGACGGCGGCCAACGGTCTTCCGGCATGTACGAGGCCAGGCTCGACTATAACGGCCATCGCCTCTCCCGTAAAATCGTCCTCGTGAAATGATATGTTTCTCTGCAGCGGATTGTAGGGCGAAATGATATTTCGCCCTGCCGAACGATCGCACGATAATTGAACCCGGGCGAAACGCCGTTTCGCCCTACACGCTCCGAGGGCATATAGTGATAAGCGTTATTTGGCGGCGAGTTCGAGCTTCGTCGTCTGCTCTTTTCCGTCGCGCTGATAGATGAGGTCGACGACATCGCCGGGCTGATAATGCTTGAGCGCGTCCGAATAATCGCGCAGCGACGTGACGGGATATGTGCCGAGGCGCACGATGACATCGCCCTTCCGGAGTCCCGCTTTCACCGCCGGCGAGTTCGGCGTGAGATCGTCGATGCGGACGCCGGTACCTGAGAATGCGAAATCGGGCACGGTCCCCGTCGAGACCCGCCGTTCTCCCGGGGCCTGACCAGGCCGCATGTCTGCCGGGCGGCCCGAAGGCGGCGTTCCCGACGGCTGCCCCTGCTCCTGACCCTGCGGATACCCCTGTGGTGCGGACGCCTGCGCCGCTGGGGCCGGTGCCTGGAATGCGAGCGGTTCGAGCCTGTCTGCGAGATAGAGCACGCCTTCTCGTCCGATCGCGGCCACCTTCACGAGGCCGGCAGCGTCGATCTTGTCCGGAGTATCCGTTGGACGGTGATAGTCTGCCGTTGCGCCGGAGAAGAACTGCACGCCCGGAACACCAGCCTCGATGAAGCTCTTCTGATCGCTCGCATCGAGGTCCTGTGTGATGATCTCTGTTTCGACGCCCGTTACATAACTCGCACCCATGAAGATGAATTTCCATTCGCGGGCGGAGGCGCTGTTGATGATGGACACCTTCCGTGCGCCGAGCCGGCCGACGGCGTCGAAGTTCAGCACGCCGATGGCTTTCGCGGCCGGGAACCGTTTCGTGTTCGCGACATAATATTTCGACCCTGCGAGTCCCTTTTCTTCACATGTGAACGCGGCAAACACGACAGTGCGCTGCGGCTTCAATGTGGTGCCGAGCGTCCTTGCCAGTTCGAGCATCACGGATACGCCGCTCGCATTGTCGTCGGCGCCCGGATGGACCTTCCCCACATACTCCGCGTGCGCCCCCGGCCAGCCCAGGCCCAGGTGATCGTAATGCGCGACGACGACGACGGAGTGTTCCTGTAATTTCGGATTGGTACCGGGAATGATGCCGACGACGTTCCATACCGTGTCCTTCCTTCCGGTACCGTCCACTGCTTCCAGCCATCGCTGCCTGTATGAACCGTCGTCGGCGCCGGGAAGGAGACCGGCGGATCTGAACTCGGCTTCAATATGCGCGGCTGCTTCTTTGTTCCCTTTCGATCCGGGGGCGCGTCCGGCAAGCTGCTGACTTGCGAGATAGTCGATCGTCTTCTTCATGCGTTCGGAGGAGAAGACCGGATCGAGCGTCGCAAGGGCCTTGCGCTTCGGCGTGCCCGCGGTCTTTTCCGGAGCCGGCACGCCCGGCAGGGCGGGAAGTTTCACCGAAAGCGGCGAATTTACCGCCTCCCACTCGCCCTTCGCGATGTTGGCGGGTTCCGTTCCCTCGAACACGAGGTAGCTGTATTTGCCATAGTGCGGGAGTTTGCGCGCCAGACCGGGCACTGCCTCCTTCGTGAATGCGGAAAGCAGCACGAGGACGGCCCCCGGATTCTCGGGGTGGCGTACCGAGACGACAATGCAGTTCCTGTCGATCCTGAATGCGCTCTTCGCAAAACGGATCGTGTCGCCCGTGAGCGAGGCGTCGTATGCCGTGAGACCGCTCTTCACCGCGGAAGCAAAGAGGTTCTCCGTGCCGAAGATCCAGATGTTCTTGTCCTTCGGGAGGTTTTTGACCGTGTTGTCCGCGGCGATGATGAATTTCTTCGTCGTGTCGCCGGCCCACATCTTCGCCAGCTCGGAGTAATATGCGCGGCGCGCCGGTTCGGCTTTCGACGGAAGGATGATCATCACCTCCTGCGTGCCGAAAATTTTCGAGAACGAGGGCGGGATCTCGTTGTGATGGAGTTTCCTGAAGATGGAGAACTGCGGATCGACCTGCACCTGGAGCGGATATTCCGGCAGCGGGAGCTCGAACGCCTGCTCGCGCCGCGTCATCGTGACTGTTTTCACTTCCGTTTTTTTAGCGAACGAGACGGCGACGGGAACATCGAGCGTGAAGACGGCTTCCTTCTGGATCTGTTTCACGGTGAACCGGAGCATGATTCCGTTCGAGTCCGGGCGGACCGACACGCCGGAGAGCGTCAATGACGGCGCACCCGCGCGGTTGACCCACTGGTTGAAGAACGACCGCAGATCGAGCTTCGTGACGGATTCGAAGGCTGTGCGAATATCGGCATAGGACGCGGCCTTGTATTTATTGTCACGGTAGAATTTCTGGAATCCCTTCACGAAGAGCTCGTCGCCCGTCGTATTCCGCAGCATATTCCAGACCATGAGGCTCTTCCCGTATCCGATGGCCTCGGAGGAAGCGCTGGTGCGCGAGCGGAATTTTTTCAGCGGAAAATCGTTCTTCGCATTCACATAGTCGGTGAACTTCTGCAGCGTCGTACGGCGGTATTCGTCCCCCTGCCCGCGCTGCTCCGCGATCAGGTGGTCCGCCATGTAGGCGGTGAGCCCCTCGCACCAGTTGCCCTGCGGTAAATCGATGTAGACGCTGTTCCCCCAGTAGTTGTGCAGGAGCTCATGCGGATAGGAGGAATGGAGGATGAACGGGAACCGGATGATCTGCTCGCCGAGCAGCGTAAACGACGGCATGCCGTATCCCGTCTCCCAGAAGTTTTCGACGAGGGCGAACTTCGTGAACGGATAGGGACCGATGAGCTTCCGGTACATTTCAAGGTATTGTGCGGTCGTTTCGAGGTACTTGTTGGCGAGCGATTCGTCGGGCGTGCGCAGGAACGCCAGCACATCCACGGCCCCCGAGGGCTTCGAGTACTCCGTGAACTGCGCGGCGATGAGATACACTTCTTCCGTCGGTTCCGGCGCGCTCCACCGCACCGTACGGACGCCGTTCGTAATCTCATTGAGCGTCCTGCGGCCCTGGCTTACGACGGTCCATCGTTCCGGCACACTCGCCGTCAGCTCGAAGCCGATAAGGTCCTTGGTGAACCAGGGAATCCAGTATGTGGAGCCGGCGAGGTACACCCCCTTCTCGTCGATGATGCCCGGGGTTTGGCTGAATTCGCGCGCATATTCTTCGCCCTCCTGCCTGATCGGGTAATGGATCGCACCGCTCAACCTCATCGCCGCGATCCGCTCGCCGGAAGACGTGTCCGCGAATACGATCGAATACTTGTGCACCGCGAGGCCGGACGGCAACGCGGCGTCGTCCCGGTCCATGCCGATGTCGGCGGCCTTCACAGACCGCTTCACGAACGTGATTGTCACGCCCGGCGTCGCCGAGACAGGCGTCAGGTCGCCTGCAAGCAGAAAAAAGGACGCACGCTTCCCCATCCCTGCGGGAATGGTGAC
The DNA here is from genome assembly GCA_030824175.1 of Bacteroidota bacterium. Lineage (GTDB taxonomy): Bacteria > Bacteroidota > Ignavibacteria > UBA10030 > UBA8401 > CAISDA01. Next base: position 6,171 of record JAVBYH010000231.1, read on the forward strand.
CGTGTCGATGCCGTCGATCGTGTGCTTCAGCGGATCGACTGTGACCGTTATTGCATGACGGATGTGCTGA
>JAVBYH010000182.1 GCA_030824175.1 Bacteroidota bacterium
GAAGAGCTGAAAAATTTTCTCAACGCCAACGCCCGGAAAACATCACATTCACAATCGAAGAATAAACCGGAAGATCACCATGGTTCGATCTCTCATCGCAGCATTGTGCGTCGTCATGACCGCCGGGTCCCCCATCGCCCGATCGGCGGAAAATAATCCCGTTGCAACAATGCATAAACCCGTGGGGACGGTCGAGTGCGGCATCGACGGCACGTGGAAGAAGGCCGCGCCCGGCATGCCCCTCTTCTCGGACAACATCGTGCGTACCGGGGCGAGTTCGTTCGCGATCATCAAGTTCCTTGAAAGTTCAATCCTCCGCGTGCAGGAGCGGACCGAGGTGGTCATACGCGGGTCGAAGACGTCCGGAAAAGAATTCTCGAAAAACGTGCACATGCGTCAGGGTACCGTGGGCTTCAACGTGAAGAAGCGACCGAACGAGAAATTCGAATTCTCGACGCCGACATCCGTCGCGTCGATCCGCGGCACCGACGGCGCGCTGATTTCGGAACCGGACAGCAGCGATCTGCTCGTGCTCGGTTCGGGTATCGTCGTGCTGACGAACAATGTTTCACACCGCTCCGTCACGGTCAACCGCGGCCAGACCGGGCATTCGTTTGCGAACGGCCAGATCCTCGTGCGGCAATCGCTGCCCGGAGACATCCGCCGCATGCGCCGCGTGCAGCTGCTGGGAAGCGCGGACTCCACCGGCGCCGGGGAGAACGGACAACAGGGGCGGACGGATGAGATCCGTATGAGGATGAAGGATCCGCAGGGTGCGCACAAGACACTGATCATCAAATATGAATAACGTCTGGGTTCGATGACATTACGAAATTCCTTTTTTATTTTCCCGATCTGCGTGTTTGCAGTCTTCGTCATCGGCTCACCGGCGTCTGCGCAGCCGAATTCCTATATCCAGGCATTGCGCCCCCTCTCCGCGAATGAAGGTGAGCCGCTTGTCGTCTCAGCCGCACTCAACAACGCATCCTCGATCACCACGGTCCTCTTGTATTACCGCCAGCTGGGCGTTTCGGAATTCCGGACGGCCGAAATGCAGGTCATGGGCGATTCCGCCGCCGTGACGATCGCATCGACAGAGATCGCCCCTCCGTTCCTTGAACTCTACGTGGCAGTGGAAACACGGTCGGGCCTCCACGAAACATATCCCGCTGCGAATCCGGCCGCCGCCCCATCGCGCATCACGATCACGCCTCGCCCGGACACGGAGACGGGGGTGCTCATCCTCAGTCCAGAGCAGCATGAAACGATGCTGCCGGAAGATCTCTACGTCACCGTCTCGTACGTGTACGCCGGGGACGCGATAGACAAACGGAAGACGAGGCTCGTGCTCAACGGCACGGACATCACCGCACGCGCGATGACCATGGGCGACCTGCTGATCATTACATCCCCGATGATACCCGAGACGCTCAAGCGGCCAGGCATGACGCTCGCGGTGCACGTGTTCGACACGACGGGGGCCCCATGTGCGACGCTTCGCCGCTCCTTCTCGCTCTCGCGCACGACGGGCGCCGGTTCGGATGCCGTCGTCTTCAGCGCGAACGGCAGTGCGCAGGCCGAGTCGCGGAGCGAAACTGTGAGGGGCGCATCACGCGTCTACAACCGGCTCGATGTGCGCGGAAATTCGACGTACGGCATCCTCCACACAACGGCGAACCTCCAGCTCACGTCCGAGGAGCGGCCGGGGAACCAGCCGCAGAACAGATACTTTCTCGGATTCGACGCACGCTACGCGAAGCTCGGCCTCGGCGATACGTATCCACAGTTCCCGTCGACGATGATGGACGGCAGACGCGTGCGCGGCGCATCCCTCGAGGCGGGATACGGCGCGGTGCATCTGAACGCATCAACAGGCGAGATCGCGCGAGGCGTGGAGCGCGACGGATCGACGCAGACGCACCGGCGAACACTCACCGCCGTTCGGCCGAGTTTCGGCACGGGCGAACATTTCCGCTGGGGATTCACCTATCTCCATTCGAAGGACCACTGGAGTGCCGGCACATCCCTGAAACCGCGCGAGAATGTCGCCGCGGGCACGGACATCTACGCCTCCGTCGACAACAAGCGCATCGAGTGGACCGCCCAGGCATCCATAAGCATCAGCAACCTGGATATCTCGTCGGCCGAATTCACCGCCGACAGCATCGATGCCGCCGTCGCCCGCGGGTCGATCGACGCCTCAGACGGCGACAATCTAAAACGCCTCCTTCCCATCGCATCGAAGCTCATCACGTTCAACGAGAACATCTCGCCGCTGAATCCGTCGGGCCTCTCCTCGCTTGCCTGCGAGACGTCGCTCTCGTTCAATTACTTCAATAATTTCATCAAGGGAACGTATACGTTTCACGGGAACGAGTACACGTCGTTCGGCACGTCCTCCTTCCGCAACGACATCCAGGGGTACAACATCACCGACCGGCTCCGCTTGCTGGGCAACGCCCTCTTCGTCACCGCGAGCATCGAGCGGCTCAGCAACAACGTGTCGAAATACGATCCCGTGACGACCGATTGGACGAACGGGACGGCCTCGGTGTCGTACTTCGGCGCGGCGCGCGTACCGGACGTGACGCTCGGATTCTCGGCCAATACCATTTCGAACGACGCGCCGCAAATCGACTCCGTCTACGGTGCATACCCCGCGATCGACTATGCGACGAAGCGTGTCTTCGTACAGTCGTCGTACGGATTTTCGTGGATCGGACGACACAGCGCCATGGTGAGCGTCGATTACTCGAACGCCGACGACAGGACCAGCCGCGACCAGGACATGACCGGATTCAACGGCATGCTCACCATGACGAGCACCCACTCCTCCGCACTCGAGAGCACGCTTGGATTCACAGCGAGCGTCACGACGCTGCCCGTCACGTATTACACCACAGAGCAGTCGGGTGGGCAGGGTTCCATGCAGTCGCCGTCCTCGATGAACTATTACACGCTGACGATCGGCGCCGGATACAGGTTCTTCGGCGAGCGGATGAAGGCGACGGCCTCGGCATCGCCGACATTCGGCGACGTGGAGCGCACGCAGCTCGAGGCGCGTCTGCAATTCGCCGTCATGCCGCGGCACATGCTCACCGCGCAGTATCACTACATTGTCAACTCGTCGCTCGAACCGACGGTGCTCATGCCGCACGTTAACGATTCGGCATTCACAATCGCATATCGAATGGACCTGTAACAATCATGACAGCCACCCCCGTGAAACATGCCGAATGGAGATCGCATCTCCTGCTCACGCTCGCGGTAACGGTCCTCGTCATGGTCTTCGTGCAGGATGTGTTCGGTGTCTTCCATTTTTTCGACAGACTCTCTCTCTCCGCGTTCGACAGACTCGTCTCGGCGCGCGGCGCCTTCCCCGCAACCGCTGATTCGCTGGATGTCGTTATTGTCGCCCTTTCGGACAAGACCGAAAAATCGCTTCCAAAGAAATTCCCCTTTCCCCGGAACTACTATGCGCGCGCGGTCCGCAACCTCAATGCGGCGGGCGCCCGCGCCATCGGGATCGACCTCCTGTTCGAACAGCAGGAGCAGCGGAGCGCCAGAGGCGATTCGCTCTCGGACCGCAACGACGCCGAGTTATTCGACGCGATCCGCACGGCCGGCAATGTCGTCGTTGCCGCGAAAACGGAGTTGCGGAGCGACGATGCGGAGATCACGCGGCGCGCGGAAGATTATCACTCGATTTTTTACGCTGCGGACAGCGCCGCGGGCAATGTCTACGTGCCGAACGACGAGGACGGGATCTACCGGCGCTATATGCCGTTCGCGGCGATGCCGGGAAGCGGCGCCCTCCTTCCGTCGTTCGCTTTCGCGGTGCTGAATCAGTTCTACCGCGAGCGGCCGTCGGATGTCGCCGCGGCCGTTCCGGGGCGCTTCATCTGCCGGGGGGAATCCATCCCTGCCTTCGACGAGACATCGATCCTCGTAAATTTTTACGGGGTTGCGGGCCAGACATTCAAGCAGATCGACCTCGCGGATATCCTCGACGATTCCACCTTTCAGACGAACGAGGAGGCGGCACTCTCGGAGTCCATCGACACATTCGACGCTCCCGGCTACGGTATCCTATACGACGGTTCACTCAAGGGGAAGGTGGTGCTGATCGGGCCGTACTTCGCCGAATCGAAGGACCTCATCCCCGTGCCCATCGCGCCGCCAGGCGAACCGGACCACAATCTCATGTACGGCGTCGAATATCATGCGAACGTCATCCAGATGCTGCTTCACAGGAATTTTCTTCGGGCAACGCCGCTGTGGGCGACGACTGCGATCGTCTTTCTCCTCGCATTCGTCTGCACCTCCGTTGTTTCGCGCCTCCGCTCGAGAACGGCGCGGCGCGCGTGGCTGAACGAAGCGGTCGCCCTCGTGTTCTGCGCCTCGCTGCTGCCGGCGGGTTTCGTTGCGACAACGCGCGCATTCACGGCCTGGAACCTCATCCTCCCGATCGTGCCCATCGCGACCTCCGTGGCGCTTGCGTATGTGGCGGCGACGCTGCGCTATTATCTCGGCGAGCGGAAGCAGAAGGTGATGATCCAGAAGATGTTCACGCACTATCTCAATCCGTTCATCGTCGACGAACTGATCCTGCACCCCGAAAAATTACGGCTGGGAGGCGAGCGGAAGGAACTGACGGTGATGTTCGCCGATGTCGGGGGATTCACATCACTGTCGGAACGCCTCCCCCCCGAGGAGATCGTCGCACTGCTCAACGAATACCTCGGTGCAATGAGCGACATCATCCTCGCGCACAACGGAACGCTGGACAAGTATGAGGGTGACGCGATCATGGCATTCTGGGGAGCGCCCGTGGCGCTGAAGAACAGCGCGCTTGATGCATGCCGCGCCGCGCTGGCGATGCGGGCGCGCGTGGACATGCTGCGCGACGAGTGGAAGGCCCAGGGCAAACCGCAGTTCTCCATTCGCATCGGCATCAACACCGGCGAGATGATCGTCGGCAACATGGGAAGCGCGTCGCGGTTCGATTATACGGTGATGGGCGACAGCGTGAACATTGCATCGCGTCTGGAAGGCGCCAACAAGGTCTATGGAACGACTGTCATGATCAGCGAACGTACGGCGGCGCTCGTGGAGCACGAGTTGTTCTGCAGGGAGGTCGACGATGTGATGGTGAAAGGAAGAACCACGCCGATCAAGGTGTTCGAACCGCTCGGTCCGCACGCCGGCGTCGAGGGGTCGCCCCTGAAGCGGGCGCTGCAGCATTACATCCGCGGACTCACCTATTACAGGATACGCCACTATGCAGAGGCGCTCCGCTCGTTCGATGCGGCGCTTGAGTGCGCCCCAGACGACGGTCCGGCCCTCACATACCTCTCGCGCACCCGCCATTTCATCGACAATCCCCCGCCGGCCGAATGGAACGGCGTGCACGCGCTTCACGAGAAATGACATCACTGCGTCAGCACCGACATGGCGAACGCGAGCTGCGCCGGAAGGTGACGCGAGAATGTTCCGGCCTCGCTTTCCTGGGCAAGTTCCAATTCATAGAGACGGCTTCGTTTCCTGAAGACGACGACGCGGCGCAGCAACCCGTTTTCGGCGTACGAGTACATTGCAAAGCGGGGGCTGCTGTCCGGCACCGCGGGCACTTGCGTGATGCGTATGCCGGCGCCGAGTTCGGCGATCTTGAGCCGGAGCGAGAGATGTGCAAGCGTGAGAATGGGTTCCGTTTCGGGGATCGTGCCGGTGGACATGGATGCCTGGATCTCTTTCAGAAGCAGCGAGGCGGAGTTGTCGTCGGCGAGCAGCCAGTATTCAACATCCGGAGAGAGAGCCCGTTCCGAGACATCAATCCATCCTGCCGGTGTTGAAATGAATCTGCCCAGCGGAGGATCGGGCACGGCCTTCGACGGCGGTGTGGGGACGATGGTTGCACATCCCCAGAGAAGCGTCAGGCATGCCGCCAGAGAGAGTCCGTCGAGGAGACGGCGCATTGTCATTCGCCCGGGCCGCGGCGGAAGCGGTCTTCCCTGAGCGTGATGCGAAGCGAGATACGGTGGGTGTTGCCGAGTTCATCGTTCGCATCGAATTTGGCGAACGAATAATCGATGTCGAGTTTTCTCAAATGGATGCCCGCTCCCACTGTCACGCTCCCCACATCGTTGTATCCGGCGCGCAACGCGAACGCGTTCCTGTAATCGTATTCGAGCCCGAACACGGGATCGAGG
>JAVBYH010000181.1 GCA_030824175.1 Bacteroidota bacterium
TTTTTTCTTCAATTCGTTCATGTGCTTGCGGACGCGTGTACCGGCCGATTTGTTGCCTTTTTCGTAGAATTTCACGAAATCTTTTTCAAAGCTCTGAACAAGTTCGATGATCTCACTGTATCTGCTCATCATTGTCTCCTTCGTTGGTTGGTAAAAAGTAGTGAACTTTATTTCCAAGAGTTAGGGTTATCACTTCGCTCACATCTTGAAGTGAACACCTATTTCATTATGTTTCAAAATAAGCCTATTTTCGCTAAAAAGTCAAGTAAAATTTTAGTACCGGGAAATTTTTACACATGGGAGGAATTTGCGGTCTTTTTGCGTTTCCCGGCCGCGACGTACACGATCACAAACAGTATCACAATCACGGCCGACGTGATCACTCCATCCCCGAAGAAGAACAGGTTCTCCGTCGTGAAGAATGCATCGGTCACACCGGTCACGCCCGAGAGCACCGACGGTGTTATTGTGAGCACACCGATGCGGAATGCGTAACTCACCCAGAGCGAGCGGCTCGCGCGGTAGAGGGCCGCCGCACCGATGCCGACAGCCATGTAATAGAACACGAGAAGCCCGGCGCTGATCCACGAGTATTCTTCCAGTGGCAGCACTTCGACGATCGCATAGGCCGCCCAGAGCACCGTCGACACGGCGAGTCCCGCGACCGCCCTCCCCGATTTCATGTATTCGGACAGCACATAGCCGCGGAACACATATTCTTCGACGAACACGGTGGTGACCGAAAAAATGAACACCGCAGGGATGTCGAACAGCAGTGTCAGGAGCAGCGTGGCGCCGTTTTCGGGAGCGGCGAAGGTCACCTTCTTCGCGAAGAGCCCCCCCCCGACAACAGCCCCGGAAATGAGCGCGGGGATGAGGAAGGCGCCCACGGAATTCACGAGGCTCCATGCAAAGACGCCGCGCGACCGGGCCTCGGTCTTCCACGAGCCGGGCTTCGCCAGCAGCATATAGAGCCCGGCGAGCAGGATCGTCTTGCCGTCGAACAGCAGCTCCCACACATAGAAATGCGTCTTGATCGATGCCATCGCGCACGCCCCGGCGACGAGCGCGATCGAGGCGATGCCGAGCAGGAAAAGGAATGATGGCTGCCTGGATGTCATGGATGATTTTTTTTAGGGCGAGATTTATCTCGCTCGTTTTTTTTCGCTGCCGCCCACGTTATCCGGCAAGCACGCTGCCGCCGTTCACGTTCAGTATCTCGCCGGTGATGTGGCGCGCCCAATCGGAGGCCAGAAACAGCACGGGACCCGCGATGTCTTCAGGCGTCGGGATGCGGCCGAGGGGGATGCCCTTGCGCACCGCCTCCTTGAATTTTTTGTCCTTGAAGATCCCGGCGTTCAGGTCCGTTTCAACCCATCCCGGAGCGACACTGTTCACGGTGATGTTGAACGGCGCGAGCTCGGTCGAGATCGCCTTCGTGAAGGAGATGAGTGCGCCCTTCGATGCGGCATAGTGCGAATGCTGGGCCTCTCCCCTCTGGGCGGCGGTGCTCGTAATGGTGATGATCTTCCCGGACCTCCTCTGCTTCATGAACGGGACGACGGCGTTCGTGATGTAGAATGTGCCGTTCACGTTCACGTTCATCGTTTCGCGCCACACGGAGGCGGGGAAATCGCCGATCTCGCCGAACGTCCAGATCGCGGCGTTGTTCACGAGTATGTCGATGCGTCCGAATTTTTCCATCGCCTTCCGGACGACGACGTTCGCGCTTTTTTCCAACGCCACATCAGCCTTCACCGCGAGGCACGAGCGGCCGAGGGCCTCCACCTTCGCGACGATGTTCGCCGCCGCCGACGCGTTATGGGCATAGGTGATGACGATGTTGGCGCCGGCCTTCGCGAACAAGACGGCGCACGCCGCACCGATGCCGCGCGAGCCGCCTGTGATGATTGCCACCTGTCCTTCAAGAGAGATCATTGCCGGGCATCCTTAGCATGGAAAGCGTGAGGGAATCTCGAATTCAATCATTGAATTTACACATTCCACGCTCGCAAGGCAAGAATAATCAACGGAATAATAGGCGCGGGAAGTTCAGAAGGGGAATTGCAGGCGGACGGTCACGCACTCTCGAGCACGGACCGGATCGCCGCCTGAAGGTCGAGTATCTTCACCGGCTTCGCCAGCACGTCCCGCACGCCGATCTTCAGGAGTTCGGTTTGCGTGGTGCCGTCGAGATAGCCCGAGGAGACGATCACTTTCACATCCGGATTGATCTCGCGGAGGTGTGCGTAGAGTTCCTCGCCTCCCATTTCGGGCATGCCGAGATCGGTGATGACGATGTCGATTTCATTGTACCGGTCCCGGAACAGCTCGAGCGCCTCGCGGCCGCCTGATGCCGTATGCACAGTATACCCACAGGCAACGAGCAGTTCTTCGAGCGTCTCGCGTATGATGATCTCATCGTCGACAAGGAGGATCCGTTGCATGCCGTGCGGCGTCGGCCGCGGCACGGCGGCCGGCGGCGCGGACACGGATCCGGGGGCGGAGGGAAAATAAATGGTGATTGTCGTTCCGCGCCCGGGTTCCGATTCCACATCGATGACCCCCTCGTGGTTCTTGACGATGCCATGAACGCTCGAAAGGCCGAGGCCGGTTCCCTTCTCGCGTTCCTTCGTCGTGAAGAACGGATCGAACATTTTCCGCTTCACGGAGTCGCTCATGCCGACGCCGGTGTCGGTCACGCTCAGTCCGATGCAGGCGGGGGCATCGGCGTGGGAGATCGAAAGATTAAGCATCGACGGATCCGCGATGAATTCCCGGATCGTGATCGTGCCGCGGTTATGCATGGCATCGCCGGCATTCATGGCAAGGTTGAGCATCGCCTGCTGGATCTGGCCCGCATCACCCATGATGATGTCGTCTTCCGTCTCGATGACGGTCCGTATGGCGATCGATTTCGGCAGGAAGTGCTTGAGCATCTCCTGCAGGTCGGCGATCGTGTGCGACAGGGAGATGGGCTTCAGCTGCACCTGATCGGGGCGGGAGAAGACGAGAAGCTGGCGCGAGATCGAGGTGCCGCGCGACGACGCCTCGACGATGCGATCCACGTATTTTTGCAGGTCGGGATCGGGCGCGATCTTCGACTGGAGCATCTCCGCAGAACCGAGGATCATCGCGAGCAAGTTGTTGAAATCATGCGCAATGCCTCCGGCGAGCGTGCCGATGCCCTCGAGCTTCTGCGACTGCACGAGCTGTTGTTCTAGCGTCTTGCGAAGCGACACATCCCTGAAAATGCCGAGGAGGATCGACTCCTGGTTCTCCATCTCGATGTACGAGTTCGTCACTTCGAACCACATGTTCCGGCCGTCCTTCAGGCGAAGTTCGCGTTCGAAGTACGGCTCGATGGTGCGGCTTGCAAACCGTTCGCGGTAGATGCGCACAGTCTGGTCGTGGAGCTCGGGATTGTAGATCACCGAGAGAGGCTTGCCCGACAGCTCTTCGCGTTCCATGCCCGCCATCCGGCAGTAGGCCTGATTCACCATGAGCACCGTGCCGTCCTTGTCCGTGAGCCGCATCCCGTCCACGGCCTTGTCCCATACCGCCTGGAATTTCTGCTGCGATGCGCGGATGAGCTCGTCGGACTGCTTGCGGTCGGCGACGAGCGTCGAGAGCTGCGTGTAGAGCATTTCAATTTTCGTTTTCTGTTCGATCTCGATCCGGCGGAGGCGGTTCGACTTGGCGTAGAGAAAGACGAGCGCGATCACCGCGGCGATCACAACGAGGATGAACGCGGCGAGCACGTAGATCTGCTGCTGTTTGTTCGCGATCGACATCTCGTTAAGCACCGCCTCCTGGCGGAGGCGCGCGATCTCATCTTCCTTCTGTGCGAGGTCGGAGGAGAAAACGGCGTTGGCGACGCCGAACTTTTCAGCCGTCGTGAAGACTGAATCCGTGAGGGCGGTGTATGCCTTCAGGGAGGCGAAGGCGCGGCGCACGTCGCCGAGTTTTTCGTACACCGTGAGCTGGAGCGACAACGCTTCGCGCAGCAGGTCGTATGCCCGCGCGTGCTCGCAGTACGGGATCGCCTCGTCGAGCGAGGCGATGGCGCTGCGATAGCCGCCGCTCGAGACATGGGCGCGCGCGATGGCGAGCGACGCCTCGGCCTCGCCGTGCTCCTCATGGATGGCCGTCGACGCCTCGCGCGCCAGACGGAGCAGCGCCACTGCCCTGCCGTATTTTTTTTTACTGACGTACGCCTCGCCCATGTTGAAGAGCGTGTACGCCTCGGTCCCCTTGTCACGCCGCGAACGGGCGAGCCCGAGGAGGGGGCCGAGCATCCTGAGCGCGGAGTCCGCCCTGCCCTGGCGATACAGGAGGCATGCGAGATTGTTCAGCACAAGCATCTTGAATTTAGTCGTATCCTTCGACGGCACCATCGTGAGGGCGCTGTCGAAATACTGGCGCGCCTTCTCGAAGTGCGAGAGCCTCAGGTAGATCGTGCCGATCGAATTCATCATGCTCGCGGCACTGCCGCGCTTGCCGAGACGCTCGTAGATCTTCAACGCCTTGAGCGAATACTCCATGGCGTTCGTATAGAGTCCCATATAGTTGTACGTGACGGCGGTGATGCCGTACGTGCGCGCCACTTCATAGTCGTGTTTCACCTCGAGGTTCAGCACGAGCGCCTGCCGGGCATACTCGCCCGACGTCCCGAAGTCCCCAAGGCTCAGGTAGATCTTGCTGAGCGAGTTCAGCAGGTATCCCTCCTCGTTCTTGTCACCGCGGGCGTGCGCCAGGCGAGCGGCCTCGCGCGTGAACGGGATCGCCTTGTAGGGATCGTGGCGAAGGAGCGAATCGGCGAAATGTTCCATGACCTCGAACTGCTTGTGTGCAGGCCGGGCGGCGATCGAGGCGCGAACGCTGTCGTACGTCGAGCGCCAAGCACCGACCGGGGTGCGAACGCTGTCGTTCGTCGTGCGCGGGGCGCCTGAAATGACCGGCACGGCAATGCAGGTCAAAAGCAGCAATATGAGGATCGTTGTGCGGCTCATCGGTTATGTCTGCGTGTGTTGGGCCCCGGCAATGGTGACGGGGCGGGACGGAAACCCGCAGTCGTAACGGGACCATCCACACTGGTAGGAGCAAAAAGCGGGCCATACATGATATGCGCGAATCCTTCGCGAAAGACCGGAATTATGATCCGGTGAGACAGAAGAGAATGGCTAGAGTTGGCCATTTGACGTTTACCGGACGGCAAGCGGTGTGCGGACTCCGTCGCGAATGTGGTAGATCACGCCGTCGTTCAGTACCTTCAGATACGCAGCGTCGATCGTGCCGGTAAGCTTCCCCTGGCGCGTCAGTTAGTCGTGAAGCCGCATGGTTTGGTCGATGCTTTTTACCTCGATGTTCTTCATGTCGTGCGTAAATATAGAACGCGGTGATCTCTGCGGCGAGCGCACGGCATCCCTCGCACGCGGCGATGTGCGCCTCGATGCGTTCCTTCTGGTCCTGCGCCCCTTCATCACCCAGGAGAAAGAGTTCAAGCGTATGTTCGTCGATGTGGATCATCTACCTCTTAGTCGTTTCAATGCTATCGTCGGTCCGAAAAATAAATACATGAATCGTTCATCCTTCCTTGAACAGGATGAACGTCCGCTCACGCGCGAGGCGTGCGGCGTACTCGATGATGGATTTATGGTGCTCGTCATACGCGTGCGAAGATGTTCCTGAACACGAGGCCGCCGACATGAGAGAAACGCTCCGGCGATAGTCATCCTGACTGCGCAGGAAGAGCGAGAGCCGAGCCAGGAGGGCGGGAACGTGCCGCAGCACATAGACCTCCCTGCTAAACTACTCTTCAAAAAAACCGTGCTCCATCGCCGGCAGATGGCGCAGAGGATCGCAGCCCGTGGGCGACTGGTCGGACTCGTTCGCGATGTGCTCGCCGTCGAAATACGCCTGTAACTGTATGAACGCCCCCGTCGAGTCTCGTTCGTAGAGTTCGGCAATGCAATCGTACGCGATATCCTCCGGATCAAGGAGGGGCGTCAGGTTACGACGAAGATTATTTAATAGTGCGGAGGCGATCTGCAAGAAAGATACGACGTTTCCGATTAAAACAATCCCGCTTATGGACGAACATACCATATTTTCGGCTTACGTACAAGGGGTATTACATGTGAAAATGAGGCAGTTCTGCTATGAAAATTTGCTTCTGTGTCATGGGTGTGTGTAGGGCGAGCTGTT
>JAVBYH010000305.1 GCA_030824175.1 Bacteroidota bacterium
TCGCCCTCTGTCCCGGCGCGAAGCATTTCACGAAACGGTGGCAGCGGGAAAAATATGCCGAGCTCGGACTGAAGTTCGTCCGCGAGCGGAACGCGAAGATTCTCCTCTTCGGCGGCCCGGCGGAGAAGGCCGATTGCGCGTTCGTCGCCGATCACATATCGGCATCCGCCGGCGCCGATGCAGTCGCCGATTTTTCCGGAACATACTCGCTCCTCGAGACCGCCGCCGCGTTCGATTTCTGCGACGTCGTCATCACGAACGACAGCGGACTCATGCACGTCGCCGCCGCGCGTCAAAGGAAGATCGCCGTCATGTTCGGCTCCACCGTCCGCGAGTTCGGGTTTGCCCCGTACGGCACAGAAGCGGCGGTCATCGAACGCTCGGGGCTCCCGTGCCGCCCCTGCACGCATATCGGTCGCGCCGACTGCCCGCTCGGACATTTCAAGTGTATGAACGACATCACCGTGGACGATGTGGCGGCATCCGTGTCCGCCTTGCTGAAAAATTAAATTACTGAAGAATCGCACATGACTATACTCGGGATATCGGCCTTCTACCATGACGCGGCAGCCGCGCTGCTTCGCGACGGCGTCATCATCGCAGCCGCCCAGGAAGAACGGTTCTCGCGCAAGAAACACGACGAGCGCTTCCCCATACATGCCGTCGAATACTGTCTGCGCGAGGGTAACACGACAGCCGCCGAACTCGACGCCGTCGTGTTCTACGATAAGCCGTTCACGAAATTCAACCGCCTCCTCGAAACCTATCTCCACTTCGCGCCGCGCGGGTTCCGGTCGTTCGTCATGGCGATGCCAGTCTGGCTCAAGGATAAACTGTGGATCCCCGATACGATCGAAACCTCGCTCGACTATGCGGGGAAGATCCTCTACGCCGAACACCACGAATCGCACGCCGCCTCGGCGTTCTTCCCGTCGCCCTTCGAGCGCGCCGCGTTCCTCACCGTGGACGGCGTCGGCGAATACGCCACCTCGTCCTTCGGCGTCGGCGCCGGCAACCGCGTTACGATCCTCGCCGAGCAGCACTTTCCGCATTCACTCGGACTCCTGTACTCCGCATTCACATACTTCACGGGATTCCGCGTGAACTCAGGCGAATACAAGGTGATGGGCCTCGCCCCCTACGGCGAACCGAAATACGTGCAGACGATCTACGACAACCTCATCGACCTGAAAGAGGACGGATCGTTCCACATGAACATGGACTACTTCGACTACGCCACCGGACTGCGCATGACGAACGACCGCTTCGCGGCGCTCTTCGGCGGACACGCACGCGCGTCGGAATCGGAACTCACGCAGAGGGAAATGGACCTCGCCCGCTCGGTGCAGGACGTCACCGAAGAGATCATGCTGCGCATGGCCCGCCACGTGAGGAAGACGACGGGGGAGAAGAACCTCTGCCTCGCCGGCGGCGTCGCGCTCAACTGCGTCGCGAACGGCAAACTCCTCCGCGAAAACATATTTGAAAACATCTGGATACAGCCCGCGGCGGGCGACGCCGGCGGAGCCATCGGCGCCGCATACGTCGGCTATCATCACGCGCTCGACCAGCCTGCGCTCCCGCGCACGAAGCGCGACATGCAGCACGGCTCGTACCTCGGTCCCGTCTATACGGACCACGATGTCGAAAAATTTATCGCCGACCACGCGCTTCCCGCCGTGCACATGAACACCGAAGCCGCGCTCTGCACCGCCGTCGCCGACCTGCTCGCGCGCGGCGACGTCGTCGGTTGGCATCAGGGAAGGATGGAATTCGGTCCGCGCGCGCTCGGCAACCGCTCGATCCTCGGCGATCCCCGCAATTCCGAGATGCAGAAGCGCATGAACCTCAAGATCAAATACAGGGAAAGCTTCCGCCCGTTCGCGCCCGCCGTCATGGCCGAAGAGGTCGCCGACTGGTTCGAGATCGAACAGGAGAGCCCGTACATGCTCCTCGTCGCCGAAGTGAAGAAGCGCCGACAGCTCCAGATGAGCGGCGCCGAACAGCGCCTCTGGGGCATCGACAAGCTGAACATCGTCCGCTCGGACATCCCTGCGGTGACGCACGTCGACTATTCCGCGCGCATCCAGACAGTGCACCGGGACGACAACCCGCTCTTCCACCGCCTGCTCGAAACATTCAAAGAGAAGACCGGATGCGCCGTGCTCGTCAACACCTCATTCAACGTGCGCGGCGAACCCATCGTCGAATCGCCGAAGGATGCATACCGCTGTTTCATGCGCACGGAAATGGACGTGCTCGTGCTCGGATCGTACATTTTTTATAAAAAAGATCAGCCCGCGCCCGGCGCCGATGGAGATTGGAAAAAAGAATATGAGCTTGATTAACGATGTGAAAGGCGACATACGCGCGCTCGACTGCTCGCGCGAGGGACTCGTGAAGTTCGGCCGCACTGTCGGAGGCGTGTTCCTGCTCATCGCCACGGTGGTGTACATCTTTCGGGACCTGACCACGACAGTTCTCGTGCTCGGCAGTGTCGGGGGAGTGCTCGTCCTCTTCGGCCTGATCGCACCCATGCCCCTGAAGCCGGTCTATAAGGCGTGGATGGGGATGGCCTTCGTGCTCGGATGGATCGTCTCGCGCGTGATCCTCGCGTTCTTTTTCTTTCTCGTCATCACGCCCGTGGCGTTCGCCGCGCGCGTGTCGGGCAAAAAATTTTTACACACTGAATTTAAAACCGGGCAGCAGTCGTATTGGATCGAGAAGAAAGACACGATCCGCTACGACAAGATGTCCTAACTATCACCGCATATGGCCAAGCTAAAGATCGTCGCCGAATATCTGACGTTCCTCAAAGAGAACAAAAAATGGTGGCTGCTTCCGATCGTCGTGATGCTGCTGTTGTTCGGACTGCTCATCGTCCTGACAAAGGGGAGCGCCCTCGCGCCCTTCATCTACACCATCTTTTAATTTTCGATCACAAATCTCCACGGCACCTCCTTGCCGTTCGAGATTCCAATTCGCGGCGTTCGCACGATCGCGTCCGGTTCCACCGACGGCGCATCCTCCAGAAAAATCATCTCGCCGCAAAGGTCGATTCCGTTCTCGCCCCGGCCGATCCCGAACGCCTGGCAGAATTTCGCCGGTCCGTCTGCAATGTGTGTGCGTGCGTTTTTCCCTCCGAGCGATCGGTTCACGATCATTGTCTCCATGCCTTGTAGCGGTTCAACGGCGCGTATAAGCACAGCCTCGGCCCGGTGCGCCGGCCCGGTCACGATATTCGCGCAGTAATGCATGCCGTACGTAAAATACACGTAAAGCCGTCCACCTTCATCGAACATCACCGCATTTCTGTCCGTCCGCCCCCTGTAAGCGTGACTGGCCGGATCGTTCTCCCCGAGATAGGCCTCGACCTCCGTGATCCTGCCGGCCAGCGTGACGGCTCCGGTGCGATGAACGAATATCTTTCCCAACACCTCCGGAGCGACAACGAGCGCCGATCGTAAATAAAAATCCCTCTGAATCTTCATGAACTCGTCCTTGCAATTCCCTTGAATAATTGCTACTTTTGTTAATTATTAAAAAAACCAGTCAAATGCCACAACGAAAATCCACGACAGCAAAGGTGAAGTCCGTCCCGCCCGTTAAGGCCTCGACGTCTGCAAAGCCGCAGTCCGTCCCGCCCCTTAAGGCACCGACGTCTGCGAAGCCGCAGTCCGTCCCGCCCCTTAAGGCCGCGACACCCGCGAAGCCGGTTCTCGCATCGCGCGGCAAGGACATGTCGCCGACGAAGCAGCAGCTCGAATCGCGCGCAGAGGATGGCGTGCTTATTCGCGGGGCGCTCGCGGGCAGCCAGGACGCGTTCCGCGGCATCATGGACAAATACCACGACAACATCGCGGCGCTGCTCCATCGCATGATCCGCAACAACGACGAGGTGGAGGACCTCACCCAGGAAGCCTTCATCAAGGCCTTCGCATCGCTGGCAAATTACAGCAACGAGTTTGCATTCTCGACATGGCTCTATAAGATCGCAACAAACAACTGCATCGATCACATCCGCAAGAGGAAGCTTCCCACTTTTTCCATCGATAAGCCCATCGAATCGAAGGACGGAGACTACGGCTACGAGATTCCCGATTCGTCGTACGAGCCCGACCGGTCGCTCATCAACCGGCAGCGCACGCTCATGCTCGAAGAGGCAATCGCGTCCCTGCCGCTGAAATACAAGACAGTCATCATGATGCGGCACTCCGACGAAATGGACTATCAGGACATCGCCAACGAGCTGAATGTCCCCATCGGCACCGTAAAAGCACATATTTTCCGTGCACGGGAAATGCTGAACAAGGCGCTCCGGAAAAAAATACAAAATTATTGACCGATTCCTGCAACTTTTTTTGCGGAAACCCCGTAAGAATAAGTAGAAGGAATTACCCACTATGCGCCATCTACGATCATATATCGCGGTATTTGTGCTCTTCCTGCCTGCGGCGATGCGTCTGTTCGCGGCCGGCGACGTGCACAAGGAAGTTCGCCGCAGTGACGAGCGCGAGGCCCGGATCAGGATCGAGTCGTCGTTCGGCGCCGTGAATATCAGCCGCGGCGCGGGGGATCGGCTGGCCATCATCGACTATCGCGACGCGAAGAAGAAGGACGCGGGAGTTGATATCGATTACCGCCTGCAGAATCGGATCGGTAACCTTCAGATAGACCTGAACCCGGAAGGCACGACGAGGGAAGCCGACGGCAGCACGCACGTGAATTTCGACTTCAAGACCGATGAGTGGATGGTGCGGCTCACGGACGCCATCCCCATCTCGCTCGACGCGAGCCTCGGAGCCGGCAAGGCCGACCTCGACATGACGGGATTGAACATCACGAAGTTTTCACTTGAAACAGGGGCCTCGTCCACGCAGATCCGATTCGGCGAACCGAACCCGAGCGTGATCGAGAACATGAGGATCGAAGCGGGAGTGAGCAAGCTGGTGGCTCAGGGACTGTGCAACGCGAACTTCAGGCATCTGAAATTTGAAGGCGGAGTCGGATCGTATTACTTGAATTTCGGCGGCGAACTGCACCGCGAAGTCGACGTGAAGATAGATTTCGGCATGGGATCGATCGTGCTCGACATCCCCGAGAACATCGGCGTGAAAGTGCATTACAGCGACAACTGGCTCTCGAGCTTCCGCTTCGCCTCGGACATTCACCGTGAGGAAGACGGACTCTCGATCTCGTCGAATTATTCGAACGCCGAAGGCCGCCTCAACATCTACATCGATTCCGGAGTGGGGCAGGTCAAGATCCGCCGCTCCCACTAACGCTTTTTGTAGGGCGAGCTGTCAGCTCGCCCCGTTGTTGTTTTTGCTTTTTGTAGGGCGAGATTTATCTCGCCCATTTTTTTGCTCTTCGTTTTTTACCACTCCACAAAAAAGTACACCGCGCTGCTATACACTTTATTCCTCTCCGCATTCTTCTGCATCATCATCAGCGCATCCCCGTATGCCTTCTTTGTATTGTTTCCCGCAGCCAGCGAAGTGTAAAAATGTTCGTTGAAGTCCTTCATGTACGTCGCCGGACTCGGATAACGTTGCACGACCACCTGCGTGGCGCCGCTCATCAGCGCGAACGCCGCGTGCTCCATCGTCAGATCGCACGTGTCGCGTCGCTGCACTGCAAGCAGCCACACGCGGAAGGGGCGTGTCATGAGGAAGTATGAGATCGGATAATACATGTCCGGCATCGTGATGCTTCCGCCGGACAACGCGAACGTGCCGCGCGCGGTCGCATCGTCTCGTCCAAAATTCGTCGAGAGATGGAACACACTTCCCGAAGCGTTCAGGAAATTCCTCTCTGACGCAGCCTGCGTTACGTAAAGCGCCGGATCCGGATAAAAATTCTTAATGGCGCGCAGCGCATATTCGTTCTCGATCGGACGTGCAGCCGGCGCCCCGAACACGACCACGCCGCTCAGGGGACGCATGTCGACGCTGCCGTTTGCAGCCCCCAGGTATGGCGCGTACGAAACTGCATACGCATCGGAGACCGGACGTCCGTTCGACATCAGCAGCGCGTGAACAGGAAGGCCGTCGATTTCCTTCGTCGCGTGAACAAGCACGTGCTTCGTCATGTAGCGCTCGAGAGGCTGAACGAGATCCGAGGCAAGGCGAAGTGAAACCGAACGCAGCGCGGCATTATCTGCACGCGATTCTGCCGCGC
>JAVBYH010000176.1 GCA_030824175.1 Bacteroidota bacterium
TACGTCGTGAGCATCAGCGTGTTCCTCGGCATTGCGACCAGTCTCACCGCGGGCGTGTACGCGGGCCTCCTCCCGGCATTCGGGGCATCCGTGCTCGGCGTCTCGGGAACGACAGCGGGCGTCCTCTACGTGTGGCTGCTCACGGCCGCCGCCGGCGCGTCGACGGCCGTGCAGGCATTCCATTTCGACTTGCAGCGGAACAATTATCTCAAATACGTCTACGGAAAGGCCGCGACGCTCGAGGAGGAGATACGGGATTACGAGGAAGAAAAGGCCGCGGCGCTGAAGAAGAGCGGGCCGGGAAAGTACGTCGAACTGCTGCTCATCAACATCTATCTCGGCTATTGCCGGCTGCAGATGAAGTCGCAGGCCGAGGCGCCCGCAGAACAAAAACCGGCTGTCGATCCCGACACGTACGCCAGGCGGAACCGCCCGCTGCTTCGCGCGTGGAGCTACATCGGATCGACCACGCACATCACGGTGTGCGTTGCATGCGCCGTGGCCGGAAACCTCGAACTGTTCCTGCTCATCACCGCGGTGCCGCTGAACGCACTGCTCGTCGTACTGCTCCTTCTGCAGTCGCGGGCGGATAAACGCGCGGGCTAGGAGCCTGATTGAGATCACCGATCCACTTTCACAATAACGCGGAGGATTTCGGTATGCACACACGTCGAGGGTTCTGCACGATCCTGTCACTCGTTCTCGCACTGTCCGTGGCCGGCATTGCGCAGACGAAGAAATATGATATCAAATCCGGCATCGTCACGTTCGAGACCACGACGCTTCTCGGTAAAATGAAGATAACATCGAAGGAGATCGTGTATTTCGACGACTATGGCATGAAGGAATGCAAAGAATCCTTCGACGGCGACAAACTGAAGGAATCGTTGTTCAGCGACGGGACGACGCGGTATCTGCTCGTGCACGCGAAGAAGGAAGCATACGAACGCGGACCGGCCTCGCGCGGAACGGAGCTGAAGTTCGATTGGAATGAAGTGTCGAAGAACACGAACAAGGATTACAAGGTCGCCCGGCTGCCCGCGGTGACGATCGCGGGAAAGCTGTGTGAATCGTTTGCGATCGACACGAAGCAGGGGAAGAATACGTTTGCCGGGTATAAGTACATCACGTTCCTGACGCGCGTCGAAAACAAGCAGATGACTGTCGAATCGAGGGCGATGAAGATCGAGGAAAATGCAGCGGTCCCTGCTGCAAAATTCGCCGTGCCGGCGGGATACGCGCGCAAGAAGATGTAGCTCCTCCGGTCAATCGAGATGAAACACCTCTTCCATCGCCGCCCACCATTCACCCGGGGCGCGCGTCGGAAGGGGGTCCTGCATGGGCTCCATCACCGCCCACCATT
Source organism: Bacteroidota bacterium (assembly GCA_030824175.1). Taxonomy (GTDB): domain Bacteria; phylum Bacteroidota; class Ignavibacteria; order UBA10030; family UBA8401; genus CAISDA01. The sequence goes on from JAVBYH010000176.1 coordinate 1,364, forward strand.
CCCGTGTTTTCGGATCCGCCGCCATCGTAGCCATGTCCGCCTCGAAATCCGTCCCCGTATACTCGAAATATGCGAAGAGCTTCCCGTCCTTATGGAAAATGGAATAGTTCCGGATGTTGCATTTGCTGATCATCTCCAGGATTTCGGGCCATACCGCCGCGTGATATGCCTTGTACCGTTCGAAATGCTCCGGACGTACCCCTATCTGCTGGCCATACCGTTTCATTGGCATCCTCCGTATGACGTTGATGTCTGTTTGCACACAGGTTTACCGAGTGCCGCCGTTGAATTCACGCACCGCTTCGAACAGTGCGATGATGTTCTGCGGCGGGACGTCGGGAAGGATGTTGTGCACCGTGTTGAAAACGTACCCTCCGCCCCGCGAAAAAATCTCCATCCGCTCAAGCACCTGGTCGCGTATGCGCGCCGGTGTGCCGACATTGAGCACGCCTGCCGTTTCGATCCCGCCGCCCCAGAACGTGCACTCCGCGCCGAATTCCTTCTTCAGGAATGCGGCCGACATGCCGAACGCGTTCGTCTGCACGGGATTGAAAATTTCTATTCCCGCGTCGATCATATCCGGCATGAGCAGTGAAATGGATCCGCACGAATGGATGAACGTGTGCATGCGGCTGTGCGTCTTCACATAGTCGCAGAGCATCGCATGCCGAGGCTTGAAGAGCTGACGGTAGATGTCCGGCGCCATGAACGGCCCCTGCGTCATGCCGAGGTCGTCGCCGAACCGGATGATGTCCGCGATGTCGCCGACCGCCGCGCACACCTTTTCGAGCGTGGCGAGATGACGCTTCATGAGTTCGTCAAGCAGCCGCTCCACATTTTCCTGATCGCACAGCAGATCCATGAGGAAGTTGTCCATCCTCCTGAGGAACGTTCCCCACTCGAAGAGATTGCAGCCGCACACGACAAGGAGCGCCTTGTCCGTCGTTGCCCGAAGGTGCAGCGCCCTCGTGCGGAGCTGCTCCCAGAAGTCCGGCTCGTGTGCGTGGTCCCAGGGACTGTGCACGTGGCGCGACCACATGATGCGGTTCATTTCCGCGTCGAGTGTTGTATAGTCCGATGGATAGCCGTCGACGTACGGGAAGTACGTCTGATCGAAGAATGTCGCCCCGACCGGCATCTTCGAAAGAACGCGCGTCCCGTCGTCGTCGAACGTGAGGGACGAACCGTCCTGTTGTTTCGCCGGGCGGTACCATGTCGGATAGAATGCGGGGGCGCCATTGGCCAGCGTGGTCGGGGTCCAGTCGGAGGGCGAATCGTTGAAGCCGCGGCCGATGTCCAGCACGTCGACGCCGAACATGTCGAGGATGGACGGGTCGGGCTGCGCCAGCTGCTGAACGACGTCGTAGATCAGAACAGGCAGATCGGTTCGCCCTATGTGCCTGAGCAGGTTGCTGTATGCGATCGCCGAGATCCCCGAGCTGGGGGTCGCGCTCAAGTCCACGGGCACTCGGTCCGGCTCGCTGTGGCCGATCGCCGCCAACACTCGTTCACGTGAGGTCATATGGTGATAGTATATGTGGAACCGCCGAGGTGCGTTATTTCGGTTCGTCGATGAACCGGCGCGTGATATCGCCGTACGCGTCGATGCGCCTGTCGCGCAGGAACGGCCAGTGCATGCGCGTCGCATTGGAACGCGACATGTCGAGCGCGACGACCTTCACCGCCTCGCTGTCGTGCGGCGCCTTGTAGAGGATCTCCCCGAAACTGTCGGCCACGAACGAGCCGCCCCAGAACTGCAGGTTCGCCTCCGTGCCCACGCGGTTCACCGAAACGACGGGGATGCCGTTGGCGATGGCGTGCGCGCGCTGGATCGTCTGCCATGCGCCGTACTGATCGTCGCATACCTTCTTCTCTTCGCCGACCGCCCAGCCGATGGCGGTGGGATAGAACAGGATTTCCGCGCCGGCGAGCGCCGTGAGCCGCGCCGCCTCCGGATACCACTGGTCCCAGCAGATGAGCACGCCGAGCGCGCCAAACCTTGTCTTCCACACCTTGAACCCGAGGTCGCCGGGAGTGAAATAAAATTTCTCGTAGAACGACGGATCGTCAGGAATGTGCATCTTCCTGTATTTGCCGAGGTATGTGCCGTCGGCATCGATCACGGCGGTTGTATTGTGATAGAGGCCCTCGGCCCGCTTCTCGAAGAGCGATGCGATGATGACGACGTTCAATTCCTTCGCGATCGGCAGGAGGCTGTCGGTGGAGGGGCCGGGAATCGGTTCGGCCAGATCGAACGGCGCATAGTCCTCGGTGACGCAGAAATACCGCGACCGGAACAGTTCCTGGAGACAGACGATGTTGGCTCCCTGCGCGGCGGCCGAGCGGATCCCGAGGATCGCCTTGGCCATGTTCTCATCGGGTGCGGCCGAGCAACTCATCTGCACGAGGCCGACGGAAACGGTTCGTTGTTGTGCCATAAGAAACCTCCAAAGTACGGGCGGCCTTTTCGGGGCCGGGGCGAAGCAACACATATCGCCCTGTATTATCGGTGATAGTCGAACAGAACGTTGTCGATGACTTCCATCGTGCGGCCGGCGGCGACATCCCAGTCGAATTCCTTCGACCGCTCCAGGGCGTTCGCCGTGAGGCGCTCGCGCAGGTGCTCGTCCCTCAACACGAGCGAGATTTTCTCCGCGAGCTGGAGCCTGTCGCCGTACGGATAGAGCAGGCCGGTCTCGCCGTCGACGACGGCGTCGCGGAGGCCTTCCACGTCGCTCGAGACTGTCGGTGTGCCGCAGGCGTTGGCCTCGATGACGGTGAGTCCCCATCCTTCTTTCGCAGAGGTGTTCACGGCGCAGTGCATCGTGTTGAGCAGCCTGATCTTTTCGTCCGCGCTCACGAAGCCGGTGAATGTCACCGCGTCGGTGAGCGAAAGAGACGCGGCGAGCTGCATGAGGCGCGGTTTGTCGTCCCCGTCTCCGACGACGACGAGCCTCGCGTCGGGAATCTCCGCGCGGACGTCGACGAACGCCTCGAGGAGATGGTCGAACGATTTGTATTTTTTCAGCCTCCCCACGGCTCCGACGAGCGGCGTGCGGCTCTTGGGAATACCGAGGCAGCGGAACGCAGCGTGGTCGACGCCGTAATGGATGAGGTGCGTCCGGTCCGGATCGAAGCCCTTGTGAAGCAGCTCCTTGTGCGTGCTCGGGGAGCCGACGATGAACCGGATCTTCTTGTACATCGGGAGTCCCGCCTGTTCGGTGATGTACACGTACGAGGCGGCGCCGGCGTTGACCTCCTTGAAGATGCTCGTGCCGAAGAGGTGGTGCGTCACGCCGAGGAGTGGTTCCTTCACATACGCGGGCGTATAGAAGGGGATCTTGTTCATGTCGTCGACGATGAGGTCGTACCGGTCGTGCCTGAACGTCGTGAAATATTTGCGCATCACGAGGTAATTGAACAGGGAGCGTCCGCCCTCGCGCTGCACGTGAATGCCGTTCATCTCCTCGCGCGGTGCGGCGCCGTCGTACGACGAGCAGAAGAGCGTCACGTCGTGGCCCATCTTCGCGATGCGCGAGAAGACCTCGTGAAGGTGCACCTCCGCGCCCCCGGCGAGCGGGTTCGTGATATCCTGCCAATTAAGAATCAGAATCTTCATAAATGCATTTTGGGCGAAACATCATTTCGCCCTACATGGATGCAGTGTACGTAAGAGATCGTTCAGCACTGCACGTTATTATTTTTTGCCGATGATGCCGAAGGAGAGCGATGTGTTGAGCGCCAGCGACGAGTCGCGCAGCGACTCGCGTATGGCCTTCCGCGCCGACGACAGCGGCCCGAAGAATGTCGGATAGAGCGGCAGCTTCACGCCGATCTTCAACAGGGCTTCGCGCGAGGCGCGATAGAACAGACTCGGGTACATCCACTCGCCGTACGTGTGGATCGGTTCGAGGCCGAGCCGCGTCATGATCGTACGAAGCTCGCTCACGGAGAACTCGCGCTCCCATCCGGCGAACCATTTGTCCACGGCGATGAGCGCGTGCTTGATGACGGTGTAGATGTGGTAGCGCTGCGGCACGTCGACGAGAAGCAGTCCGCCTTTTTTAAGCACGCGGATGTTCTCCTTCAACAGCGCCTCGGCCTGGACGGGCCTGAAATGTTCGAGGAGTCCCTGATGAAACACCACGTCGAATGTCCCGTCCTGGAACGGCAGGCAGAACGTGTCGCCGCCGAGGATCCTCACGTCGAGCTTGTTCTCGTCGGCGATGCGCTTCATGATGTGGAGCGCGGGTTCGGAGTAGTCGAGTTGGTAGATCTCGGCCCCGCGCTCGATGAGCGGCAGGCTGTCGCGCCCCGTGCCCGCGCCGACCTCGAGGATGCGCTTCCCCTTCACGTCCATCACCTTCATCAGGTTGCGCACGACACGGTCGGAGTTCGAGTAGACCTCCTTGAATTCTTTCTTGTCCACCCAAAACTTGTCCCAGTTGGAACGATGCGATTCTTTCATGTGTCCGGAGTCTGTGTGTTGCATGCATCAAAAGAGGATGATACAGAAAGAACGAAGGACTACCGCATTCGATAATCCTTCGTTCTCTCGGACGCCATCCCCGCGGAATTATTTTGCTGCGGTTTTCGGACGCGCGGTATCCATTGGAGCCGCCGCCTTGAGCGCCTTCTGCGCCGCCATCTGCTGTTTCTGCGATTCGACCCATTGGTCGATCCCCTGCAGCGTCGGGTATGCGCCCTTGATCTGGTTGAGCACCTCGATGCCCTTGTCGTATTCCTCGCGCGACTGATAGAGGGAGAAGAGGATGTAGTACGGATTATACTGCGAGAACGGTTCCGTCA
>JAVBYH010000174.1 GCA_030824175.1 Bacteroidota bacterium
CGCACATTGCCGGCGCGCTCCTCACAATGAAATTGACGCGCTCGTATCAGGAAGCCTTCGAGCGCTACATCGGCAACGGCGGTCCCGCGTTCGAAAAAAAATTCCAGCTCACGCCCGCCGATGCGGTGGCGCTGATCTCGTCTTCCGGCGGATTGTCCTTCCTTGCACATCCGGGAAAATACACGTCGGACAACATGCTTCAGCTGCTCATCAAGGCCGGACTCGACGGCATCGAAGTGACGCATCCGGCGCATTCTCCCGAACTCGTGGCCCATTATCGCGGCGTCGTGAATGAATACTGCATGCTTGAAAGCGGCGGAAGCGACTTTCACGGCGGCAACAAGAACGACGACGAAACGCTCGGCAACATGGCGGTCGATCCCGACGTCGTGAACGTGATGAAGCGCCGGCTGTTCGCACAACGGGCCTGAGCGCGCACGCATCCATTTATCAAGGAATTTTCGGCAATGATACAATTTGTGGAAGGCGGCATTTCGGCGCAGGGGAAGAAATTCGGCATCATCGTCAGCGTGTTCAACAAGACGGTAACGCAGAAGCTGTTGAACGGCGCGCTCGATTGTCTGCGCAAGCACGGCGCGTCGGAGGACGACATCGTCGTGTACTGGTGCCCGGGCGCGTTCGAGCTGCCGCAGGTGGCGTCGTACGTCACATCGCAGCGGGCGTTCGATGCGGTGATCTGCCTCGGGGCCGTGATTCGCGGCGAGACCCCGCACTTCGACTACATCTGTCAGGAATGCGCGCGCGGCGTCGGCGCCGTCTCGCGCGAGCGGGGCATCCCCGTTATGTTCGGCGTTCTGACAACCGAGACGTTCGAACAGGCGGCCGAGCGGGCCGGCGGTACGATGGGCAACAAGGGATGGGATTCGGCTCTCGGGGCGATCTCGATGGCCGATATGTACGCGACAATTGCAGTGCACACAAGGTAGGATCGAATGGCCCCTTTTTTCTCTCGATGTACAGACGATCTATCGTATCTCGTTATTCACAGGGAAAAAAGGAGCGCATGATGTCAATTCGGCAGGGACTGATGAAACGTTTGTTGATGATACTGGCGGCCGCAGGGATGGCGTGGTCTTCCGCGATGAGCGGGATCGGCGACTGGAAAAATTTTACTGCGATGAATTCGGTTCGCGGCGTCGCATCGTCTCGCGATTCCGTATGGGCGGCAACATCCGGCGGCGCGTTCCTCTACACACTCCGCGATTCCTCGTTCGTCCGTATCACTAATTCCGAGGGACTCACCACGAACGATCTTACGGCGATCACCGTGGACAAATACGGCTCCGTCTGGTTCGGCCAGTCGGACGGGTCCATCGATGTGTACGCCCCGGCGACAGGACGATGGCGCTACATTCGCGACATCGCGATCGCGGACAAGGTGCAGAAATCGATCTCGTCCTTTTATGCATCCGGCGATTCACTCTACATCGGCACGGCCTTCGGCGTGAGTCTCTTCTCCATCCCGCGGTTCGAATTCATCGACACGTACGCCAACTTCGGAACACTGACGCCGCCGCCCGTTCTCAGCGTCGTCGCCTGGAACAAACGCGTGTTCGCCGCGACAGCATCGGGCATCGCCGTGTCCCGGGCGAGTGCGGTGAATCTTGCCGCGCCCGAATCGTGGGAAGGTTATACATCCAACGGCGGCATGAAGACGCTCACCGTCTTCAACGGGAACGTCCTGGCGGCGGGCGACGCGGGAATGTTCATGTTCAACGGCAGCACGTGGATTCAGGTGGGCGCCGCGCTGCAGCCCGTGATCTTCCGCGGACAATCGGATGCCGTCCTGTATTTTTCGCGCGGCAGGAACGTGTTCTCGTACGCCGTGAGCGGCGCCGTCTCGCAGGTGGGAACCCAGATTGGTTCGACACTGACAGGCGGTACGACCGCCGCGGGCACGCCCGTGTTCGCAACGGATTCCCTCGGTCTCGCACTGTGGAACGCCGCCGCCGCTAAATGGACATACGCATCGCCAAACGGTCCGTCCTCGAATTCGTTCGTGTCCGTCGCCGTGGACGACGACGGCATCGTCTGGGGGGCATCGGGCAGATCCTACGGCACCGGCTTCAGCAGCTACGACGGCAGCAGGTGGACGATCTATTCCACATCGACGCTTCCGGGGCTGCAGTCGAACAATGCCTTCGGCATCGTGATCGGCCCGAACAACTCGAAATGGATCAGCACGTGGGACAGCGGCATGGTCGTCTTGAACAGCACCGGACGACTCGTGCGCACGTTCGATGCGACCGCTCCGGGATTCGTCGGCCTTTCGGCAAACGCGCGGTACGTCGTGCCGGCGATCGCCGCCTTCGACCGCGACGGAAGCATGTGGACGTCGATCTTCCGCGGCGGCAATCCGTCCCGGATCATCTGGAAGATGAATCCCGATTCATCGTGGGTGTCGTACCCCACGACCTCGGGAGAATATAATTTCAGCCTCAGCGTCACGATCGATCGCAACGGCACGAAATGGTTCGCTAACGGGCTCCCCGGGTATCAACCGATCGGGGGGCCGAGACGCATCGTCTACTTCAACGAGAAGCTCGCACTCTCGGGATCGGTGGACGGCTGGGGTGAAATGACGGAAGCCGACGGAGTGACGAACATCGGTATCTCGTCGGTTACTGAGGACCGCGAAGGCCAGATCTGGATGGGCACCGATGCGGGGATCACGATCGTTACCGATCCGCTCCGCCCGCTGAAGTCGATCACCAAAGTGTTCCTCGGCGCCGTGAGAGACCAGACGATCAATTGCATTGCCGTCGATGCCCTGAACCGGAAATGGATCGGCACCCTGCGCGGCGTCATTGTGGTGTCGCCCGACGGGACATCGCTCATCGACCAGTATACTGTCGCCAACTCGAACGGGAAGCTCGTGTCGGACAACGTCGTCTCCATCGCCTTCGACACACGCAGGGGCGTGGCGTACTTCGGCACGGAAAAGGGACTCTCCTCCGTCGGCATTGCAACGATCGCGCCGAGCGCCGATTTCTCCGGGATCTCCGCCGTACCCAGTCCCTTCCGGCCCGACATCCACCCGTACGTCATGATCCAGGGACTGGCCGAAGGGTCGACGATCAAAATTTTAACTGTCAGCGGAAAACTCGTGTCGCAGTTCGAGGCGCAGGGCGGCGGACGCGGATTCTGGAACGGGAAGACCACGACGGGCGAGACCGTCGCCAGCGGCATTTATCTGGCCGTGGCATACAGCGCAAACGGCAGTCAGATCGGAACGGCCAAGGTGGCAGTGATCAGGAGGTGAACAGGCATCGATAAACGAACGCACGGGCAACAATGTAACACTATGTTCAGCCGCTTCAACGGCCGTACCGGCGGTGCCGGAGCGCAGGGCGGGATCATTTAACGACAGGTATATCGGGTAAGGAGGAGGACTGCATTGGATACGACGGCGTATAAAGACGAAATTTTCTCGAAGCGCGTCAGGGCCGGGAAGCGTACCTACTTTTTCGACGTGAAGGCGACAAAGTCGGAAAAAGATTTTTATATAACGATCACCGAAAGCAAGAAGGTCGGCGAGACGGAATTCCAGAAACATAAAATATTCCTCTATAAAGAAGATTTTGAAAAATTTGCGGATGCATTGGCCGAGGCGGTAGACTTCGTCCACGACGAGCTCGCGAAGAATCCGGATGAGGCCCCGGCCCCGGTCCTGGTCATTGCCGGCGAGGACGTGGAGGAAGAGGCGGTGTTGGAAGCGGAAGAGGTTGCCTGACCACGGTATCCCTATAGATAGAAGCTGCGACAGTATACTCCGAAACATCAAAGCCCTCCATGCATGGAGGGCTTTGATGTTTCCGCCCCGTTCCGACCCAAAGATGAAAAACGGATTTCAGATTCTTGACTCTCTTATAGATTATTCCTATATTTAATGAAATTTTCATTAAAAGCTTCGATGAAAACATGCTGAATGGCGAAATATTGAGGGAAAGAGGACTGTGAAAATCAATATTTCCAACATTCCCGCAGGTACGTCTGTGTATGAGCTCGCCCAGGACGCACACGGACTGGGACTCCCCGTGATCTTTTCGGGCATCGCAGAGGCGCGCGTTTCTCTCCGCAAGACATCGTGGGAGATCGTGGCGAGCATCGAAGCTCACGTGAATGCAGCGCTCCAATGCGACCGATGCGCCGAAGAGTTCGTTCGACGTGTCGACGCATCGTTTGACCTTCTGTTCACATGGAGCGGCACCGAACGCATCACGGCTGTGGAAGAGGATTATTACGTGCTCGGCGACGGACAGAAAGAGATCGACGTGTCCGATGCCGTGCGCGAGTACCTGCAGCTGGCTGTGCCGTTCAAAAATATTTGCCGTGAAGAGTGCCGCGGACTCTGCACCGTCTGCGGGACGAATCTCAACGAGCGCATCTGCGGCTGCACTGTCGTGCAGGGCGATGTACGCTGGAGCGCTCTCAAAAATCTTGCATCACAAAACGATTCACTTTCTTAGTCAGGAAACACGACCATGCCCAATCCAAAACGCAAAATTTCAAAACAACGCGGACGCAAACGCCGCACGCATTACAAGGCTGTTGCCTCCTCTGTTGCCGAATGCCCGCAGTGCCACGAAATGAAATTGCAGCACCGTGCATGTCCCAACTGCGGCTTCTACAACGGCCGTTCGATGTTCGTCCCCAAAGAAGCATAATGCATCGACGCACGTCCGATGACCGGGATGCCATCATTCATTTATGAGTGCCGATAATTTGAGCCAACCGATACGCATAGCGCTCGACGCCATGGGCAGCGACGCCGCACCTTCCAGTGAAGTGGGAGGGGCGGTGGCGGCTCTTCGCGCGAGCGCGAATCGTTTCCACGTTGTTTTCGTGGGCAACGAACCCGTGATTCGCGCGGAACTTGCCAGGATCAATACCTCGGGTCTTGATTTTTCCATCGTTCATGCGTCGGAGGTGATCACCATGCACGATTCGCCGGTGGCCGCCCTGAAGCAGAAAACCGATTCGTCCATCGTTGTCGGCATGAACCTCCATAAGGCGGGGAAGGTCGATGCATTCGTGAGCGCCGGCAACACCGGGGCGGTCACCGCGGCATCGACGCTCATCCTTGGACGCATTAAAGGCGTGAGCCGCCCGACAATCGGCGCCGTCTTCCCGTCGCAGCAGGGCCCCACACTCGTCGTGGATGCGGGTGCAGTCACCGACTGCAAGCCGCATTTTTTATTTGAGTTCGGCGTTATGGGATCCCTGTATTCGGAACTCGTGCTGAAGAAGAAGCATCCGCGTGTCGGCCTCCTGAATATCGGCGAAGAGTCGTCCAAGGGCAACGAGCAGGCGCACGAGGCGCACAAGCTGTTTGTGGAGCGCAAGGGCTCGCTCAATTTCATCGGCAATATCGAGGGCCGCGATGTGCTCGCCGGCGCGGCGGATGTCGTCGTCTGCGACGGTTTCACGGGCAACATCCTCCTGAAATTCGCCGAAAGCGTCCCAACCTACCTCAAATACCAATTCAAAAAATATGCAGGGCAGGCGTGGTGGAAAACGCTGCTCATGGGAGTCATGCGCAAACCGCTGAAGACCGTGTTCAAGGACATGGACTATCAGGAGTTCGGCGGCGTGCCCCTGCTCGGCGTCGACGGCGTGACGATCATCGGTCATGGCGGATCCACACCCAAGGCGGTCATGAACATGCTCTACCGTGCCGAGGAAGCAGTGAAGGGACAGATCAACGAGAAGATCCGGGAAGCATTGCGCATGCCGTAACGAGTACATCCCATTTTTTATTCACAACGGTTAATATCTTTAATGAGTCTAAAAGCAGTTGTAACAGCGGTTGGTCACTATGTGCCTGAAAAGGTCCTGACCAATGCCGATCTTGAAAAGATGGTCAATACATCGAACGAATGGATCATGACGCGCACGGGCATCCGCGAGCGCCGTGTGATGGAAGGCGGCGCCACCTCGGACATGGGGGCAAAAGCCGCCGAAATGGTCCTTGCTAACCGCGGCATCTCCGCCCTCGACCTCGATCTTATCATCGTCGCCACCGTCACGCCGGATATGTTCTTTCCCTCGACGGCCTGCCTCCTGCAGGACAAGATCGGCGCGAAGAACGCATGGGGATTCGATCTGAATGCCGCGTGCTCCGG
>JAVBYH010000100.1 GCA_030824175.1 Bacteroidota bacterium
AGTTATAATCGTTTTCCGCGGTAAAGCCGACGGCCGGGGACACGGATTCGTTCTGTATCACCGCGGTCGCCTCGGACGTTCCCTCGGCGATGTTCTGAAACGAGGATTGCTGCCCCGCCGCGACATCGTTGATGTTGATCGTGTTTCCGTCTTTCTGTTTCACCTGCACATTTGCCTTGGTCGGCCGTTCGTTGAGGACACGCACGCTCGGTGCCTCTTCGGCACAGCCGATCATCATCATGGCAAAGATCGGCAGGAGGAGGAACGAAAAATATTTTTTCATGGTGTATTCTTTCATCGTGCGATTGTCAGTAGAGCCGAATGTCACGTAATTATTTCTGATTAAAGATACTCAATCTGACAAACATCCAGAATACACCCAAAGGATGAAAGATGGATTAATCCTCCGCACGCCGCATCTATTTCAGATACATCAGCTTCACCGAGAAGCTCCTCACGGGGGTCGTCAGCACGGCCAGATACATGCCGCTCGCCACCGACCGTCCACGGTCGTCCGCCCCATCCCACGAGAATTGCGAATACGCATCCGCCGAGAGCGTCGCGACGTCGAAGCCGCGGACGAGCTGGCCCAGCGTGTTATAGATCTGGAAACGGGCGTCGTGCGCGACGGTCCCATTCGGGAGGCGCACTTTCAGCACCGTCGCTCCGTTGAACGGATTCGGATAGGACAGCACGAGCGAATCGTTCCCGGGGACGAGCGGCCGTTTGGGGGTGTTGACTGCAACCAGTTTCGTCTCGTCCTTGCAACCCGAGCAAGGTTTGAGCGTATCGTTCGGCTCGAGCGCGAGCAGCGCCGTATGGAGGGAGAGCACGCCGTGTTCAAGGCTCAGATCGATGATCGTCTTCGTGAGTGTGTTCGTCACGGGCAGCGCCTCGAGCAGCGCGAGCTGCCGGCCGGCCCAGACGGCCGCGATCGAACTGTCGGATGCGAGGCCGGGGGAATCGTTGACGATCACCTTCTTCGTGATCGTCTGGCCCTTGTAAATGCCCGCGAGCTCGAGGATGAACGGGAACTGGCCATTGTACTTCCCGACCTGATCCACTGTCGCGCTGAGCGGAAGCTCTCCTCCCGACAGGGAAATGTTCGTGAGGCGGTTCGCGCAGAAGCCGTTCTCCAGGCGCGTGAGCACGTCGAACGAGGTGATCTTTCCGCGCGCATCCAACAACATGTCGTTCATGAGCGCCGCGAACGTCGTGTTGTACGTCCTGCCCGACGGCGTGAACATGGAGCGCGTCATCTTCGCGAGATTCTCGTAGAGATAGTCGTTCCCGATGTACGAGCGGTTGTTGTAGTACGTGTACGTGTAATTGCGCGACACATTGTCTGTCACATAGATCTGCGTGCCGGTTGTGTTCGCCTTCATGATCGCCGCGAGGGCGGCATTCGCCTGATCGAGCTGTGATACTTTATCCGTGGCCGCGATCAGCCAGAGCGTGCCGGAACCGCCTTGTTCCCTGATGAACGAGAGGCCGTCCGTGACGAGGCCGGCGATGTTGTTGCCCGTCTGCATCATCGAGATCGTCACCTTGTTGAACGCCGCTTCCACCGAGGCCGAATCTGCTCCGTACCATCCCGAGGGACGGACGCGGGCGATCTGCTCTCCGGAGAAGATGAGCATGAACGAATCCCGCGACGTATAGTTGTTCCGGATGAACGATTTCACGGAGGTGATGTACGTGAGCGTCGATGAGGCCGTCTTCGTCTCGTCGAGTTCGAAGAGGAATGCGGTCTTGACGCCCGTGGTGATGTTGAAGAGCGCCGAGGGGGTGAACATCAGCTGATAGAAGCCCTCGGAGCCGGCACCGGCAGACTGAAATTTTTTCATCATCACGGAGCCGTTGAAAGCCGACGGGGTCTGGAGTGTCACTCCGGCCGCGAGTTTGGCCGCCGGGATCTCGCCGTAGAGGAACGGCTTTTGGCTGACCGGGTCGACACGCTGCTGCGCCTCGAACCCGTTGTCGAATTCACCGAATTTCGCAGACGGAAAATCCTGGTCGGGCCAATAGAAGACGGTAGTCTTGACCGCATTTGCGGAGAGCTTCGGGATCAACGTCGGCAACACTCCGGTCATCATGTCCTTGGCGGGCGTCATCGGGAGGAGATACGTGATCTTGACCTTCCGCGACTGGTTGCCCTGCATGGGGTAGATACGCAGGATGTAGCGGTTGGCTGTATATTTCATCAGAAGCGCCGGATCCTTGCGCCGTTTGACGATATTCTCGTAGATTGAGGAGGCGGTCCATTTGTCCAGGAGCACCCCCTTCATGATCGTATTCTCGTCCATCCAGAGCCAAAGATCGTTCACAACGGCTTCTTTAGGGAGTGGAAAATCCAATTGGATCTCGACGCTGTCGGCTGCGCTGAATCCGAGGCCTCGGCCGGAAATCGTCAGGTACATCGCGCACTCGAACGAGAGTCCTTTGGGCTTCACGGAAAAGAGTGACTGCTCGATGGTGGCCGTACCGCCCCGCCATGTTTGCTGCGGATGCTGGACACGGAGATAATCGTAATAACTCTGCGCCTGCAGTACGTTCGAGAACAACAAGGCGAGGAGGAGGGATCGAAGAAGTAGTTTCATGAGAAGTTCCTTTTTAGTATGCATCATCACTTACATGTGGCGTCGCGAAAATACGCAACTATAAAGATAACGATTCTCGCGTGAGATTACAATTCCATCCGTCTCCCTCTTCATTCGTCATCAGCGGAAGCCGTGCGATTTCATCCACAGCAGGCACGCGGCGGGCCAGCCGGACTCGGTGCCCTTCCCCACGGCGAGGCCGTATCCGTGTCCGCCCTTTTCGTAGACATGGAGCTCGGCCGGGACGTCGTGCGCCTTGAGCGCGAGGAAATAGTTGATGCTGTTCTGCACGGGCACCGACTTGTCGTCCTGGGAATGGACAATGAATGCAGGCGGCGTCATGTTGTCCACCCGGCGTTCGTTTGAAAATTTTTCGACGGTTTCCGGTGCCGGAGACCGGCCGAGGAGGAAGATTCGCGACCCCTTGTGCGTTATCGCCGAGTCCATCGAGATGACGGGATAGATGAGAATCGAAAAATCGGGGCGTGCGCTCGTCGTGTCCGCATCATAGACCCGTTCGTTGTACAGCGTCGCCGCGGTCGAGGCGAGGTGGCCGCCGGCTGAAAAGCCCATCACGCCGATCTTCCGTGGATCGATCCCCCACTCCGCCGCGCGGCGCCGGGTGATGCGTACCGCCTCCTGGACGTCCTGCAGGGGACCGACCGATTTGTGTTCCATGATCGTATCGTTCGGCAGTCTGTATTTCAGCACGATGCCCGTCACGCCTGCCTCGTTGAACCAGCGCGCGATGTCCGTTCCTTCGTGCTCGAATGCGAGGCGGATGTAGCCGCCGCCGGGACAAATGATGACCGCGCTCCCGTTCGCTTTTTCCTTCGGCGCCCGGAACACCTGTATTGTGGGAGTCGACACGTGATGGATGCGCACGAGGCCCGATCCGATGGGCAGCGCTCCTTCCACATATTTTTCGGAGGTGATGGCGCCGGGAATTTTCCCCGGCCAGACGTTGAGTGGTTTGTCCTGAGCCGTAGTAGTCATGCGCGCGAATAGGATAATGAGAAGAATGATGGTGAGCTGCGGTCGTGTCATGGCTGATCCTTTCCGGTCGTTCATGCGGCGTACTGGCGGGTCCATCATACGCGGTCAACGGCATAATATCGGAAAATTTGTCCTCTGATTCAATCGGCGCTCTGCGGGCTGCGACTCTCCGCAATGGTTTTGTCAATAAAATTTGCATTCAAGTAATTCAATTTTCTGCCGATGATACCATAGAATGTAGGCATTTTTTTAAGACTCCACTCTCCTACACGTTCGCCACGCTCATACTCACGTGCGGGACATCCATTACTCATCACCGTTCTTATCGAGGCACACGCAATGCATTTTCTTCACAATTTACCGATTCATCGGAAGATCCTTTTTGTCATCACCTTTTCTCTGGCCGCCGCCGTCCTTGTCGGCGTGCAGGGGTACCGCGCCACGAAGGAAGTGGCCGACCTTCAGGACAAGCTTTATCGCCATTATCAGGCGCTGGCCATTTTCAACACAGTCGAATCGGCGCTGTTGACGGCGAGGGGCGATGTGCGCAATATGATGCTTCAAACGACGTCCGGGGACAGGGAGAAATTCCGCGCCACGTTCATGAAGGAATACGATAAGGCCGAAACGGGTCTTGCGGCGCTTGGAGACTTCAAGACGGCGCCTAAGGAGAAGGAAGCATTCGACGCGGCGATGAACTTTTGGGCTGAGTATAAGAAGCAGCGCGATCGCGCCGTCCCGCTGGCACTGGCGATGCAGGACGTGGAAGCGCTGGCCATCCTCGACACCCATGCACGCGCATCGCTCACCCAGACACGCAAGGCGCTTCGGGATATGGTCGACGCGGAGAAGGCCGAATCCGTTCGGCTCGCCGAACAGACCGATGCATCGGTAGCGTCGTCGCTTGTCTGGATCATGATCCTGCTTGCGGCGGGCATTCTTGTTGCGGGATCGGCCGGATTATACATTGCCCGGCTCATCACCGTGCCTGTGCAAGAGTTGACAAAAACGGCCGATGCGCTTGCGCGGGGCGATGTGCATTACAGGATCGACCAAACAGACCGCCATGATGAACTCGGCCTGCTGCAGGCATCGTTCATGCTCATGGCGCAGAACATCAGGCAGCACGCCGCCGAGGCACGCCAGATCGCCGAGGGAAATCTCGATGTCGATATTTCGGTCTCGAGCGAACACGACACGCTTGCGCGCGAACTGATCGTGATGGTCGAAACGATCAAAAGCCTGATCCAAACGTTGCAGGATCTGACGAAAAGCGTACTCGATGGAGATCTCTCCAAGCGCGGCGACGCCGCACCGTTCAAAGGCGGATACAGGCAGATTGTCGATAACCTGAACAAGACGCTCGATGCGATGATCAATCCCGTCAAAGAGGGAGCCTCGGTGTTGTCTGTGATGGCCTCGAACGATTTTTCGGTGCAAGTGAACGGTTCCTATAAGGGAGACCATCGATTGATCATCGACAGCATCAATCACCTGGGAGAATCGGTCTCATCGGTCATTCGTCGGGTCAATTCGGCCGTGTCGGCAACGGCATCGGCCAGCACCGAGATCTCGAGTTCGACAGAAGAAATGGCCGCCGGCGCGCACGAACAAACACAGCAGGCGACGGAAGTCGCCACGGCCGTGGAACAGATGACGCGGACAATCATTGAAACGACAAGGCATGCCCATTCGGCCGCCGAGACGGCGAGGCAAGCAGGGGCGACGGCGCTCTCCGGCGGTTCGGTCGTCAAAGAGACGATCTCGGGCATGAACCGCATCGCGGAAGTCGTGATGCAATCGGCGGCGACGGCCGCCGCGCTTGGAAAATCGTCGGACCAGATCGGCGAGATCGTCCAGGTGATCGACGACATCGCAGACCAAACGAACCTGCTTGCGCTCAATGCGGCCATCGAGGCCGCCCGGGCGGGCGAACAGGGCCGGGGATTTGCCGTGGTGGCAGACGAGGTAAGGAAGCTTGCCGAACGCACGACGAAAGCCACGAAGGAAATCGCCATCATGATCAAGCAGATACAAAAGGACACCGTCGGCGCCGTCGCCTCGATGGAGCTGGGAAAGAGGGAGGTCGAAGCCGGCAAAGTGCTCGCCACACAGGCCGATGCATCGCTCAATGAGATCATTGAAGGGGCGAACCAGGTTGTCGATACGGTTACGAAAGTGGCCGCCGCAAGCGAAGAACAATCATCGGCAAGCGAACAGATCAGCAAGAACATCGAGGCGATCGCTTCGGTGACGCAGCAATCCGCCGCCGGTACGCATCAGATCGCGCGCGCGGCAGAGGATCTCAATCAACTCACGGAGAATCTGCAGAACCTGACATCCGTCTTCAAAATCCTGCCTGAGCATGCACCGAAGGCCCTGTCATCGCATGCCGCTGCCGGACTCGCGGGCAGGAATGCGGAGCAGGGACCGGCTTCGGCCGATGAAATCGACGCGATGATCATCGGGCATCAGCTCTGGAAACTTCGCATCAAAAAACTCTTCACGGGACTCGAAGCGATTCCAAACGAGAAGGTGGG
>JAVBYH010000272.1 GCA_030824175.1 Bacteroidota bacterium
CGAGCGCGGAGCGTACCGACGGTGAACCGGTCGGTACGCTTCGTGATCGAGATCAGCGCAGTGCGTAGCGCTCCATCGCCACGGCGAGGATACCGAACTGGTCGGTGAGGAGTCCCTCGTAGCCACACGGCCAGCCGTCCCAGAATCTCCAGTCGACGCCCGACTTCGATCCGCCGAACGCCGTGCCGGCGCCGAGCGCGTCGCAGAGTTGGCGGAGTATTTCATCGGCCTCCCGCGTCATGCCGACCCGATAGAGGGCGCCCACAAAATGACGCGACTGTGAATGCGTCAGTCCGCCGTTCGCATAGTAGCCCATCGAGAATCCCTGCATGATCTCGGTCATATCCTCGTCCGGCACGCACCAGAGATTTCCCGGCAGTCCGTAGCGGTACTCGGTCAATCCCACGTTCAGCATTTCCCGGTAGAGCTTTTCAATGACGCCCTTCGACATCGTTTCGTCGAGCACGCCCGAGGTGACCGCGGCGCCGTTCACGGCGAGGAACGCGTAATCGTGGAGCTTGTCCTCCTTGCATCGCCATCCGGCGAGCCATCCCGTTTCAGGATTATAGAATGTCTTTGCGTACTGCAGCCGCAGCTGCGCCGCCCATTCGCGGAGGCCTGCGGAGAGACGTGCAGCGCCGAGGGCGGGGAGCACGCGCGACAGTTTTTCGAGCGCCGCATAGAGCAGGGCATTGACGAACGCATCCTTCCAGCCGAAGGAGATGACATCGAACCAGTTCGTGCTCCAATGCATTTCGCCGGCGACGCCCTGACGGTAATCGCTTTCGATGAGTCCGTCTCCGTCGAGGTCGCGCGCGCGCATGAGCGACAATTGCAGGCCGATCTGGTGTTCGAAGCGAGCGACCCACTCCGGGGTGCCGCCGTCGCCGAGGAAGTCGGCGAGGCCGAGGAGGGCGGCGGTGCCGGTCATGAGGTACTTGTCCTCCGCATAGTGCAATTCACCGTGCTGGAGCATGCGGCCGCTTGCGTAGCCGGGACCGCCGTCGAGCCAGCGCTCGATCGAATCGCGTACGAGGTTCATGGATGGGAAGCCCGGGAAGATCTCGCCGATCTGCATCGCCGCGGCGGACCACGTGTCCATGCAGATGGGGCAGTGCATCGAATTTCCGTTATTGCTGAGCGTGGAGGTGTCGGCGCGGTACGACAGTGACGTGAGCGCGCAACGATCGACGGCGCGCTTCACCTCGTTCGGCGTTTCGGGACGGAGGGGCACGGACACCTGCGTGACATGGAAGTCGATGTCGGCGGTGAACGTGCCTGCCTGCAGGAGGTAGTCGCCTTCGGGCTGCGGCAGCTCGCCGAGCTTGATCTCGCACAGGCCGACATTCATCGAGCGAAACGCATCCGACCGAAGGAGCACTGATTGCGACTGCGTGGCGATCGAGAGGGTCCCATATCCCGGCGCATGAAGGAGCGCGGGCGCGGCGAGTGTGCCGGACTGCCCCGTGCGGAGTATCCCGCCGAGCATCGTCGATGCGCTCACCGCGGCATTCATCGCCGTGACCCAGGCGGAACTTTCCCATGCGCGCACATCATTGCGGCCCGTGCGGCTCGCCGTGAGGTGCATATGGTCCTCGAACATCGTGAACGTGAGTGAGTAATGCTGGCCCGCACCGGGAAAATCGACTGTGTAGACGACGGTGTTGTTGTCGACGACGGTCGTGCCGTATGCGTCGTACCGGATGAGGGGCGATGCCGAGGCCGCGCTCCCCACGGGATGGAGGCGGATGCCCTGGAGGAAAATCCCCGGACTAAGGCGCAGCAGATTGTTCGCGGTGTGTTCCGTGCCTTCATCGTCGACGGACAGATAGGAAAATCCCGTGCGTCCGAGGCAGAAGCCGGTCTCATAGAATCGCGTGCGGAAACGGACCTCGCCGTCGAGTTCTTCGGCGGACACGCCGCGGGGAAGATGTGTGAAGGAGCCGACGGTGGACGTGAGCCGGCGTTCGTGTTTCGGTGCGGGAGTTTCGGGCGGCGTTCCCTCGAGGATGAATGCACCGGAGGCAAGGTTCCACGACGGCCACCAGGGATCGATTCCGCACTGGCGGATCTCGATGAGCGCTGCCGGCGTCGCATGTCCGCCGAGGTCGAACCAGTGGATGTCGTTGTCGTCTGTGGGACAGGGAATGCCGGTGCGAGCGAAGAGCACGCGCCATTGGTTGTCGTTCCACACGAGCACGCGGACAGAGGAAACCCAATCCTGTTCGACGTGGCTGCCGCATTTGTGATAGCCCTGGGTCCGGCGGATTCCAAGGCGGTGCAGCTGTGCGGGTGCATGGAGCTCGAGTGTGCGCGCATGGATGATGCGATGCTCTGGTGCTCCGGCTTCATCCGGGAGAGGAACAGTCCAGAGCGCGCGGCAATGCGAGACGCCGCCCTTGATGCCGAGGTCGCCCGACGGCGGCTCGACATCGGTGAGCGTCAGAAGGTCAATAAGAGGTGTGGCCATAGTCCTTGCGTACAATGAGAAATGAGAGGGGGACGAGGATCAGGAGAGTTCGTCCGCTTTGTCTCTCAGGGCGCGCATCGGACATTCGAGTTCAAGGTTCTTCAGGCGTTCCACTTCTTCGGGGGTCTCGGGCTGCTTGTAGAGATAGCAGAAGACCTCCGATTCGTCGAACGTGATCATATCGCCCGCAACGTGAATGCATTGTCCGCAGCCGTCGCATTGGATTGTCGTATGGAAACGCCCCGGTTCGTTAAAGCGCAGGGGTTCAGATTCAATTGTTCCGCTCATGCCGGCACCCTCTCATGAAAAAATAAGAATGACACTGTGTTGTCTTCTACAAACTTAATTGCGCGTCTTCGCTCTTGCGGCGGGCGTACGCGATGATCATGCCGAGGAACAGGAGGACGGTCCCGATCCACAGGAGCATGATGTACGGATGGAGACTCGCTTCGATAATCAACGTATCGGTCGTCTGCTTTGTTCCCCCGCCGCCTGCGAGCGCGACGGTGATCTTCGATTCCTCGCCTCCCTGGCCGATGCGCATCTCGACGAGTCGAATGTCCGCTTCGAACGTGTGTGAATGCGCCGCCTTGTATTGCGGAGCGGCGTTCGAACCGTAGCTGATGGCGGGCACGACCTGTTCGGTCTTCCCGTCCTTCGTGATCTCGAGCAGCGTTCCGACCGTGGCGCCGTTGGGCGACCCCATGGCGTGGCTGTCCATTTCAAATCGGACGAAGCGCACCGTTGCACCGCCGAGCGTGCCCGTTTTGCCCTTCGTGAGCACGACAGATTCGCCGACCGACGGATCGCCCGATTCGGCCGCTTCGACGGTGACGGGTGAGATGTAAAAGTCGCGCGTCAGGTACGAATGCAGATCGGGCGTGCGCATGAGTCCGCTCGATTCCGTCTCGAACATCACGGGTGAGAGGACGAACGTCTCGCCGTCTTTTTCGACTTTCACATCGAATGCCGTCTTGTTCCCGTCGACCGTCCTGAAGCCGGTGAACGTGGCCTTGTGGTCGAACACCTGGACCTGCGTATTGAGCGGAAGCGAGAACGTCTGCTTGTCCTTCAACAGGCCGTTGAAGATGACGCCGAGGAAGAAGAGCCCGAGTCCGATGTGTGCGATCTTGCCGCCCATCATCCGCCAGTTGCCCTGCATCGTCATGAATGCGATCTCGATGTTCACCGCGATCGTATAGACGGATGCGAAGACCAGGAGCAGCGCGAGGGCGTTCGATATATTCATCGCGAATGCGACGACGGCCGTGAGGACCGCGCCGAGGATGAATGCCTTCAGCGATTTTTCGCCGACGATCGAGAATTCGTCGGCACCCCAGCGGATCATGAGGCTGAGGCCGATGAAGAGCGTCATGACGGCGGCGAAGGGGAGCGTCGTCGTGTCGTAGAACGACGGTTCGACGCGCAGCTCGGAGAAGAGCGGCACGTTGGTGCCGAAGAACACGACTGCGGCGATGATGAGCAGCAGGAACGATCCGGCGAACAGCACGAACTCACGCGACATGTATGCCATCGGTTTGCCCTCCGAGCTGAGTTCCCTGTTCCGGAACAGGAGGAGGCCGAAGCCGAGCAGTGCGAACGCGATGACGAATCCGAGGAGCAGCATATAGACAAGGCGGCCGGGATCGGTGAAGGAATGCACGCTCGAATCTCCGAGCACGCCGCTGCGCGTGAGGAACGTGCTGTAGACCACGAGCACATACGAGGCGATGGCGAGCGCAAAATTCGTGCGGGGCAGTTTCTGCGTGCGCAGTTGTATGAGCATCGTGTGAATGACCGCCATGAGGAGCAGCCAGGGAATGAGCGAGGCGTTTTCCACCGGATCCCATCCCCAGTATCCGCCCCAGCCCAGGATGCCGTACGCCCAATAGGCGCCGAGCATGATGCCGAGTCCGAGGAGCACGGCGGCCGCGATCGTCCATGGCAGCGCGTTGACGATCCACTGCGAATAATTTTCCTTCCAGAGGCCGGCGATGGCGAAACTGAACGGTACCGCAGTGAGCGCGAAGCCGATGAACAGGACCGGGGGATGGATCACCATCCAAAAATTCTGCAGCAACGGATTGAGGCCCTTGCCGTCCTGCGGAAGCTGACCGGCGGCGAGCTGTCCGGGGAACGCGTCCCAGATGGATTCGAAGGGGGATTTTGTCGCCAGCAGTATGAGCAGGAAGAGTTGCGTTGCAAGGAAGACGATCATTACCGGCGCTTCGGTCTGTTTGTTTTTCACGGAGGCGAGAAGGGCTACGCTCAGGAGCGCGGAGCAGAGCGTCCAGAACAGGAAGCTGCCTTCCTGGCCGGCGTAGAAGCTGGAGAGCAGGAAGTGGAAGGCGAGATCGCGCGAGCTGTAGCCGAACACATATGAATAGGAAAAATCGTGCGAGAGGATCGCTGTCATCAACAACACCGATGCGGCGAGCACGGACGCCGCTGAAGCCCACACGCCTATGCGTGCAAGAACGAGGCGCGACGGGCCATCGGCGCCTTTTAGAAAGTATGCGATGGCGGATCCGATGGATGCGATCACTGCAGTATAGATGAAGATAGTACCGAGCATACGGTTCCTTCAATGGGTGATAAAAAAACATATGTAGGGCGAAATGATATTTCGCCCTGCCGAACGATCGTACGAAAGTTAAACCGGGGCGAAACGCCGTTTCGCCCTACACGCTCCAATTGTACAGTCATTGTATTTTCATTGCAGGGCGAGATGAATCTCGCCCTACAAAAAGCGGAGACTGTGTTTATGCGAGCGCTTTATTCTTTGCGGCGGATTCCTTCGCCATGCGTTTCTTGTAGTCGATCACTTTCTTCCGGAGCGCGAGGTCGTTCATGGCCAGCATCTGCACGGCGAGGAGGCCGGCATTCTTCGCGTTCCCGATCGCGACGGTCGCCACCGGTACGCCCGCGGGCATCTGTACGATGGAGAGCAGCGAGTCGAGGCCGTCGAGCGCCTTCGTTTTGATCGGTACGCCGATCACCGGCAGCGGTGTATGCGACGCCGTCATGCCCGGGAGGTGCGCCGCGCCTCCGGCCCCGGCGATGATGATCCTGAGGCCGCGCGTGTGGGCGGTCTTGCCGTAGCGCGCCATCATGTCCGGCGTACGATGCGCCGAGACGATCTTCATCTCGAACGGAACGCCGAATTCTTCACAGACGGCGGCGGCGTCCTTCATTGTCGGAAGGTCCGAATCGCTTCCCATGATGATACCGACGAGGGGGGCGTGCGTTGTCTTCACAGGTGTATTCCCTTCTGCAGACGTTCCGCTTCGGCCACGAGCTCGGGAAGCGAGCCGCCGGTGAGCGTGAGATGCCCCATCTTCCTGCCCGGACGGGATTGTTTCTTCCCGTAGATGTGGAGATGCGCGTTCTCGTTCTTGAACGTCCTTATGAAATTTATCGTTCCTTGATGCGGCGTCTTCGACCCGAGGAGGTTGACCATGACCGCCGCGGGGGCGATCATCGTCGTCGCCCCGAGCGGGAGACCTAGCACGGCGCGGCAATGGTTCTCGAATTGCGATGTGACGCACGCATCGATCGTGTAATGTCCGGAATTATGCGGACGCGGCGCCATCTCGTTGACGAGGATCTCGTCGTCATCGGTGAGGAATAATTC
>JAVBYH010000265.1 GCA_030824175.1 Bacteroidota bacterium
TATCGGGAAGCCCGTTCACTGAACCGGTGAGTTCGATCGCTGCCGAATCTCCCGCGGCGGCTGAAAATCGTTCGATGCGGAGGCCGCCGACGGAGCCGGACACCGCCGCCGCGACGCGGATCGCCCGGCGAGAGCGTTTGATCGGAAGGGACGGATCGAACAAGAGCAGGTCCGGGACGCCGATGAATGAATCGGTCACGGATGCATGCACGCGGACATCGCCGAGCCGGGTGGTGAAAGCGGCGGGGGAAGAATAGGCGAGGCGAGCGTCGAGGCCGATCGATGTCGTCGCCGTGACAATGCGCGCGTTCGTGACATCGGCATGAAGCGAATCGAACACCACCGTTCCCGAGATCTCCCGTATGGCGAGTCCGCTCCGATCGGAGATCGTCGACCGGAGGATGCGTCCGCCTGCGCGTGATCCGTCAAGATACAGATGCTCGCCCTGGAGCGAAATTCCGTACAGGTTCATATGGTTCGGGTCGAAGCCGGCGCGGTGTGCCTCGCCGCGAACATCGACCCGGAGCGTGTTGAGGCCGAGCGAGAGGTCCGCGAGCTCGAAAGACCATGGGAGTGCCGTCGTATCGTCAGGCGGTGGAGTGTCGTCGGAAGGAGGCAGCGAGAGGTCGACAGTTGAATTGGCGAGCGCTATCCGCGCGAACGCGATGTGCCCGCGCTCCATGTCCATGCGGTCGATCGACACGTCGAGTTCGCCGACGCCGATGCGGACCCTCACGCCCGAGACGTCGTCGTCGTATGTCGCATCGATCGTCCTGAGGGAAATGCCGCCAAGATCGATGCTCCATCCACCGCCGTCCGCCGTTTCGGCCGCGTCGGATGGTTCCGCCGGCCCGGACGAATCCGACGACAGGGCATCGAGGAGGAAATCGAAATTGAACGCACTGTCGGGAAGCGTCCGTGTGATGTGCGCGGTAAGCGAGTCCACGCGAATAGTGGACACGGTGACGGTCCGCGAGAACAGTCCGATGAGATGGACGTCCGCCCGGAGTTCGCCGACTGCAAGCAGCGTGTCGCGCGACTGTCCCTCTATGAAGATATCCTTCAGCACGATGGTGGAGGGCAGGGAAATTGTCACAGATCCGAGTTCGATGCGCGTGTGTGTCCGTTCGGAGACGGGGGCGAGGAATGCACGGGCGATGCGGCTCTGCACCTGGGGGAATTGCAGCGCGATGGCGAGGATAAGGATCAGCCCTGCAGCCGTGCCGATCGTCCACGCGGCGGTTTTGACCGTGCGTCTGAAAATATTATTTTTCCACAGTTCCGGCACTATTTCCCCTCGATGCAACGGCTGAACGTGCGGGTGGTATGGATGCCTTATCCTGCCGCATTATAATAATAAAAAAAAGAATGCCCAAAGAGAATAGGCCGAAAGATTGAAAGAGGGATTAATTCTTCCGTGCTGCCATCCGCGGCGGTGTCTTGATTTTTGGGCGAATTAATTGCATATATATACAGCCGCGGTTGGAGGCCGCCATGACGTATGGGAAAAATCAAGATCCTTATTATCGAAGACAACCGTGTTCTGCGCGACGGCATCAGCACCATGCTCAACGGCCAACCGGATATGCATGTCGCCTCCGCCTCGGGAAACGGCTATGAAACACTGCTGAAGGCGAAGCAGACCAACGCGCACGTGATACTCGTCGATGTCGGCCTGAAAAACTTCAAGGAATCATCGATCGTCCATTCCCTGCAGGAAAAAATGCCTGAGGCGAAAGTGATCGGCATGGGCCTGATCCCTTCACAGTCCGATATTGTGGAATTCGTCGAAGCAGGTGCGTCCGGCTTCATCTTGAAGGATGCAACGGTTAAGGAATTTCTCGAAACGATACGCTTGGTCGCGCGCGGCGAGAAGGTCCTCCCGTCCTCGATGACCGGCTCCCTCTTTTCGCATGTCGTCGACCTTGCCGTCCGGAAGAAGCAGAAGATTACGAACGCCGTCCGCATGACGAAACGCGAACGCGAGATCATCGCTCACATCGCGAACGGATCGAGCAACAAGGAGATCGCATTGGAGCTCAACATCGCCACGCATACGGTGAAAAGCCACGTGCACAATATTATGGAAAAACTCGCATTGCACAGCCGGCTCCAGATCGCGCTGCATGCCGATCACGAAGAAAACCTCTGAACCCGCACCACAACCGCTCACTTTCTCTCCGATCCTGATGAAAAAAGGATTAATCCTTTTTTCATCCCTTAGGGCTATTTGTTTAGACGCGTTCTCGTGGTATCTTGATGACATATGGACGACAGCCGGGCATGGCGTGCCGAGATGTACGGGCATGCGTACGTGTGAACGAACCACCATTGAATATGGACGTTAACAATATATTATAACACATCTGCTTGTATACGGAGACAACGCATCATGAAGAAAAAAGAAGCCGCGGGCCCACTGACAGTCCTTCAGAAATCGCCTACGAGCATACAAGGGCTCGATGAGATCACAGGTGGCGGATTGCCAAAGGGCAGGCCCACGCTCGTCTGCGGCGGGGCCGGGTGCGGAAAGACCCTCTTCGCCATGGAGTTCCTCGTCCGAGGAGCGACGATCTACAACGAGCCAGGCGTTTTCATTTCGTTCGAGGAAACGGAAAAAGAGCTGACGGCAAATGTCGCGTCGCTCGGGTTCGACCTCGACAATCTCGTGAAGCGGAAAAAGATCTGGCTCGAACATATCCACATCGAACGGAGCGAATACCAGCAAAGCGGCGAATACGATCTTGAAGGCCTGTTCATCCGGATCCATCTTGCGATCGAGAGCGTCGGCGCCAAGCGCGTCGTACTCGACACGATCGAGTCGCTCTTTGCCGAACTGCCGAACCCGCTCATCCTGCGCGCGGAGCTGCGCCGATTGTTCCGCTGGCTGAAACGGAAGGGCGTCACGACGATCGTCACGGCTGAACGCGGAGACGGTACATTGACACGCCAGGGACTCGAAGAGTACGTGTCCGATTGCGTCATCCTCCTGGACCACCGCGTGAACGATCAGTCTTCCATCCGCCGCCTGCGCATCGTGAAGTACCGCGGCTCCACGCACGGCACGAACGAGTATCCCTTCCTCATCGACGAGGACGGGTTCTCGGTGCTGCCGGTCACGTCGATAGGGCTGAACTATTTTTCATCTCCCGACAGGATCTCCACCGGCATCCAGCGCCTGGACACGATGCTCTCCGGAAAAGGATATTTCCGAAGCAGTACGGTGCTCGTCTCAGGCACCGCTGGAACAGGCAAAACGAGCATCGCGGCGAGCTTTGCGGAGGCCGCATGCAAGCGTGGTGAACGCGTGTTGTATTTCACGTTCGAGGAATCCCCCAGCCAGCTCGTACGCAACATGCGTTCGATCGGCATCGACCTCGACCCGTGGGCGAAGAAAGGGCTGTTGCAGTTCCACGCCACGCGCCCGACACTCTACGGCCTCGAGACGCACCTCACGACGAGCATCAAATTGATCAATAAGTTCAATCCGAGCATCGTCATCCTGGATCCGATCAACGGCTTTATGATCGGAGAGAACAAGTTCGAAGTGAAGACGATGCTGTTGCGCCTCGTGGATTTTTTGAAGATGAAGCGCGTCACCGCGTTCTTCACGAGCCTCACCTCGGCCACAGACAATATGGAGATCCCCGATGTGTATATCTCATCGCTCATCGATACGTGGCTGCTCCTGCGCGACATCGAGATCGGCGGCGAGCGCAACAGGGGACTGTACGTGCTGAAGTCGCGCGGTATGGCTCACTCGAACCAGATCCGAGAGTTCAGGCTGACGAACCATGGAATTGAATTGCTTGACGTGTATGTCGGAGCCGACGGCGTACTGACGGGTTCGGCACGGTTGAGCCAGGAAACGAAGGACGACGCTGAACAGTTGCTGCGCCAGCAGGAGATCGGCAGCAAACAGTTCAGCCTCGAACGCAAACGCGATGCCATGGAGGCGCAGATCATCGTGCTGCGGTCCGAGTTCGAGGCCGAGCAGTCCGAAGCGCTCAAGGTGATCAACATTGAAAAGGCGAGGAACGAACGGTTCACGCAGGACAAGGTGAAAATGGCGAAGAGCAGAAGAGGCGATGTGTACGTGAAAACAGCCGTCACATCCAGGAAGAAATAGAATAATATAAGGATGCATAGTGAAAATCAAAGTCATTAAAAAAAATAAGGCCGGCCGGTCGGCGGCTGCATCGGTGAAGAGGGACAGGGAAACGTGGGTGCTGCGGCTCTACGTCGCGGGGCAGATCCCCAAGACGGTAACGGCATTCAACAATCTCAAGGTGATCTGCGAGGATCAATTGAAGGGACACTATGTCATCGAAGTGGTGGACCTGGTGAAGCATCCCAAGTTTGCGCACGACGATCAGATCCTCGCCGTGCCGACGCTCGTGCGGAAGTCGCCGCTGCCGGAACGAAACGTCATCGGCGACCTGTCGAATACGGAGCGGGTATTGGCCGGACTGGATCTTGTCGCGCACTGACGCGCGACGCAACGCAAGACGAACACCGCACACTGTCACACTCAAAGGAGACGATCATGAGCAAGGGCCAAAACGTGAAAAAGGGTTCCAAAAAAGAACCAGCAAAGACGCTGAAAGAAAAACAGGCGGCAAAGAGAGAGAAGAGAGACGGCAAGAAGTTCGTCGGAACGGTCAATCAATAACCAAGCAGAGAGCCTATGCTAAAGATCCGCGTATTACTCGTTGAAGACAATCGTATGTTGAGGGATGGCATCACTGCAATGATCAACGGTCATGGTGATCTCATGGTTGCAGGTGTCTCGGACGGCTTGGAAGATGCCGTGGTGAAAGCCCGCACGGCGAAACCGCATCTGATGCTCATCAACCTTGGGCTGGACAGCCAGGAGAGTCTGTCGATCGTTACAACGATGAAGGCCGAATTTCCGCTCGTCAAGATCGTCGGCATGGGCCTTGGTGCGACGCAATCGGATATACGGGAATTCGTGCAGGCCGGAACGGTGGGGTTCATCCTTAAAAACGCCACGCCGGACGACATGCTCCGGACCATCCGGGGGGTTGCGGCCGGGGAGATGGTGCTCCCCCCGACGATGACAGGATCGCTCTTTTTTCAGGTGGTCGAGCACGGTCTCGCCAGGGGGAACCATGCGCCGAAGGCAGACACACGGATGACGCAGCGTGAGAAGGAAGTGACCGCGCTGATCGTCGACGGGATGAGCAATAAGGAGATCGCGTCAACACTCAACATCGCGACATTTACGGTGAAGAGTCACGTGCACAACATCCTCGAAAAACTCGCTTTGCACAGCCGTCTCCAGATCGCCAACCACGCTCGCAGCTGAACAACCACGCGTAAAAGGATTAACTACTGTTTCATCCCTTCGGTCGATTACAATTCAATGATGCCGTACGTATACTGATATACGCATAGGAACGGATATGGTACCCTTTTCCGTGATCTCCGCTCTATAATTTATTCAACGATAGGATACTATGAACTCAACGACTACACGATCAGGCCATAACACGTGGGCACGAACGACAAGAATTTTAATGATGGCGGCACTGCTTGCGCCCGCCGCCGGCATGGCGCAATCTCCTGCCGCGGTGAACCTTGGTTCGACTGCGACATTCGCAGTCCTGGCAGCGTCGCTCATCTCGAGCATCCCCACCTCCGCCATCTCGGGTGACCTTGGCCTGAGCCCCGCCACCGGCAGCAGCATCACCGGGCTAACCTCCGGGGAGGTCACCGGGAAGATCTACACTGTCGATGCGTCGGGTCCGGCCGGATCCACAGCCGCTGCGGCGATACTGCTTGCAGCGAAGGGTGATCTGACGATTGCGTACAACGATGCGGCCGGCAGAACGCCTGTGCCGAGCGGACCGTTCCTGAATCCCGGATCGGGCAACATCGGCGGCCTCACGCTCGTTGCGGGACTCTATAAATTCACGAGCGCCCTGTCCATCACCGGATCCGATGTGACGCTCACAGGATCTGCGACGGATATATGGATCTTCCAGATCGCATCGAATCTCGAAACCGGCAGCGGCATCAAGGTGATCCTTGCCGGGGGCGCGCAGGCCGGGAATATTTTCTGGCAGGTGGGGACGTCCGC
>JAVBYH010000172.1 GCA_030824175.1 Bacteroidota bacterium
CCTTCCGCACACCGTATATTACAACGATCGTCACGGGTTGTGTGTCCATGGTTATCGCCGGCCTCTTCCCCATCGGCATTCTGGGGGAACTCGTGTCCATCGGCACGCTCTTCGCATTCCTGATCGTCTGTCTCGGCATCCTCGTGCTGCGCAAGACGCGGCCCGATCTCGAGCGTCCGTTCCGCACACCGTGGGTGCCGCTGGTACCGATCCTTGGCGCGACAGCCGCGTTCGTTCAGATGCTCGCACTTCCCGGCGACACGTGGATGCGCCTGATCATTTGGATGGCGATCGGCCTGGCGATCTTTTATTTTTACAGCAGGAAGCACAGCAAACTTACCGGCGAGGGCCGGGCGGTGACAGGGAAATAAATCCACATTCCTCCATCTCAACTTATTCTCATATGACAACAATCGAACTGCTCGCTTCACTCGCCACCTGCGTTGAACGCGGTAAGGTCAACGCAAAGTCGCCATTCCCCCCCGATCTGAAAGGCCAGGACGGGGCGGATGAGATCACCGTTCGCGCGCTTGCAGAAGGCGCAACGCCCCAGGATGTACTCACGCAGGCCCTCATGGTGGGCATGAACCGGGTCGGGGAGAACTTCAGGGACAAGAAGATCTTCGTGCCCGATCTCCTCATGGCCGCACGCGCAATGAGCGCATCGATGGTGCATCTGAAGCCGTTCTTCAAGAGTTCCGAAGTGCGGCTGCGCGGAACGATCGTCCTCGGCACCGTCGCGGGCGACCTTCACGATATCGGCAAGAAGCTCGTCGGCATGATCCTCGAAGGCGCCGGCTGGAGCATCGTAGACCTCGGCACGGACGTTTCGACGCAGAAATTCCTGGACGCCGTGAAGGAGCATCCGGATTGCCTCGTCGGAATGAGCGCGCTGCTCACGACGACGATGTCGGCCATGGAAGAGTCCGTGAAACGCCTCAAGGAGGAATACCCCGCCACAAAGATTCTCGTGGGAGGCGCACCGCTGACGCATGAGTTCGCGCAGAGGATCGGCGCGGACTTCTATTCCCCCGATCCGCAGGGTGCTGTGGAATATCTCAACACCATTACACCGATGTCCGCGTGACGAACGACCCGCAGATCTTTTCCGTGGCTGCCGCATCGCTCGCGCTCACGCAGCAGGACATTGTCAATGCGCTCGGGTACGCGGACGCGCCGGTGCCGGAGTATCTTCCGGACATGATCGACGAGGCATTGGATGCCGCCGAGCCGCTGTTGGACGTACGGTGCGGCTTCCGCGTCTATACCGGGACGGATGTCTCGCTCTCTCCCGACACCCTCGGATGCGCTCATGTGCGCTTCAGCACGGGCCGCATCATCGCGACACGCCTCCGCCATTCCACATCTCTCGCCGTCTTCGCCGCCACCATCGGTCCCGGCGTCGAGACGGCGTCGCGCCGGCTCATGGCCGAAGGCGACGATCTCACCGGATTCATTTACGACACGATCGCCTCCGCCTACGCGGAAACCGCGGCCGAATGGATCGAGCAGACAATCGCGGCCGCGGCCGCCGCGGACAATGAACATATCACCAACAGATACAGTCCGGGGTATTGCGATTGGCGTGTTGCGGAACAGCACGCCCTCTTCTCCCTGCTTCCCCCCGGCTTCCTCGGCATCTCGCTCACCGAGAGCGCGCTGATGCTGCCCATCAAATCGGTGAGCGGCATCATCGGCATCGGCACCGGCGTGAAGCGCGAACAGTACCAATGTTCGGTCTGCGACATGGGGGAATGCATCCGCCGGAAATTCACCACAGGACACATACACGCACGCCATTAACGAACACACTATGACGCCCAAACAACGCTTCCTCGCCGTGCTCAACGGTACGCTTCCCGATCGCCTCCCTGTCACGACACATCATCTCATGCCGTCCTTCCTTGCCACGTATCCCGGCGGCATGGAGAACGAACAGTTTTTCGATATGTACGGCCTCGACCCCATTCTCTGGGTCAATGCGCACATGCCCGACACGTCGAAGGGGACCAGGCTCGATCCGACGCACGTGCCGGGGTACCTGGAACCGCACCGCACCGTCTCCGACGCATGGAGGGTGACAGCGGAATCGCTCCCCCACGACCGGTACGCGACGACGCGCTATACGTTCGTCACGCCTGAGCGCAACCTGACAACGGTGCTGCAGAGCAACGAACACACGGCATGGGTCTCGGAGCGCCTCATCAAAAATAAATCGGACATCGACATCATCGCGAAATACGCGACGCTCCCCCTCTGCGATGTGAACGAGGTGAACCGGCGGGCCGACGCGTACGGCGAGCGCGGCATGGTGCGCGGCACCGTCGCCTGCTTCGATGTGTACGGCCAGCCGGGAACATGGCAGGACGCCTCGGTGCTCTTCGGCATCGAGGAGCTCATCATGGAAACGTACGACGATCCGGAATGGGTGCACGCATTCCTTCAGATCCTGCATGCCCGAAAGACGGTGTTCCTTGAATCGACGAAGGGCGCGAAATTCGACATCATGGAGCTGGGCGGAGGCGACGCGTCGACGACGGTCATCTCGCCGACGATCTTCGACGAGTTCGTGGCGCCGTACGATTCGCGCCTCATCGAAACCGCGCACGCGGCAGGACAGAAGATCGTCTACCATACATGCGGAGGCATGATGCCGATCCTGGAGAATCTTGCGGATATGAAGACCGATGCGATGGAGACGTTCACGCCTGAAGGGATGGGGGGGGACACGAATCTGGCCGAGGCCAAGCGGCGCATCGGCGACCGCGTATGCATGATCGGCGGGTTCGATCAGTTCCACTTCCTCACACACTGCACGCCCGAAACGACGAGGCAGGCGGTGCGCGATTGCTTCACAGCCGCGGGCGACGGAGGCAGGTACATCCTCTGCCCCTCGGACCATTTCTTCGAAGCCGAGCCGGCGCTGCTCGAGGCGTTCGCCGACGAAGCGGGGAAATGCACCTATTAGTGGGATGCCGATGCGACAAGGTCGGTAATGTCGTGAAGCACGCCGTCGTATGAAATGACGCTGCCGTTCTCGTCCCGCTGTACAACCGGTGAACTCCGGACCCACCGCACCGTGCCGTCCTTGCGGATGATCCTGTGGTCCAGCGGCGCAATGTCCGGGGATGTGAGGATGCTGTCCGCATGCGCCTTCACCTTCTCACGGTCGTCTTCGTGAACCATCATGATCCACAGATACGGATTCGAGGTGAATTCCTCCACCGTGTATCCCGTCACCTGCACGCACTGCGGACGATGGATCGTTTCCACCGCCCGGCCGTCCTTGAAGCGGACGGTGAAGATATAATCGGTGACCGCGTCGGTGATCCGCTTGTACCGCTCGCGGCTCGAGCGGAGCTGCTCCTCGGCGCGCTTGCGGTCCGAAATGTCCTGCGAGAAGAATGCAATCCGCGCCACGTTCCCTTCGCCGTCGTACACCGGATACATGCTGTTCGCATAGTAGACGCCGCCGTATTCATCGTCGAAGCGGACCGCCCTTCCCGTCGCCACCACAGCGCAGGCCTTCACCCGTCGGTGCTCCGCGACATCCGACGGGAGTCCGCTGAACGCCTCCGTTCCGA
This sequence comes from Bacteroidota bacterium, assembly GCA_030824175.1. Taxonomy (GTDB): domain Bacteria; phylum Bacteroidota; class Ignavibacteria; order UBA10030; family UBA8401; genus CAISDA01. The sequence goes on from JAVBYH010000172.1 coordinate 3,585, forward strand.
GGAGATCGTTGAGCGGCGATCCCAGCCTCTTCAGTCCCGTCTCGTTGATCGCCAGAATCCTGAATTCCGCGTCCAGGAGCATGGAACTGTCCGTCGGCGCGTTCAGCAGCGCCAGTGCGGTTTCCTCGCTCTCGCTCAGCGCCTGGTTCGTTTCCACAAGCTCGGCCGTCCGTTCGCGCACGCGCTGTTCGAGCAACGCATGCGCTTCGCGCAGCTCACGCTCCACCGAGACGCGCTCCGATACGTCGCGCGTATTCAACAGCACGCATTCCATGCCGAGGTGGTCGATGAAGTATTTGAAGATCGATTCCACATGGAGCCATTCGCCGTTCTTCTTCAATATCCTGTGCTGGAGCGAGCACGATCGGTGCGTCTGCAGCACCTCCCTGAACGTGTGGTGCAGCGATTCACGCTCCTCGCGGTGCATGAACTGCACGACGTTCTTCCCGAGCACATCTTGCGGACGGTACTGCAGTACGCGCTCGATCGAGGGAGTGCCGTAGCGGATGATGTAGTTCTGCGCGATGATGATGATGATGTCGGACGAGTTGTTGATGAGCGATCGGTAGAACTGTTCGCTCGAGGTGAGCGCCTCCTCCGCCCTCTTGCGCTCGGTGATGTCGCGCGCTGCAAAGACGAATCCCCGTACCGACTTGTTCCCCTCGGTGAAGAGCGGATTAACAACGCTCTCGAGCCAGATATAATTGCCGACCGTATGGCGGATCCTGTATTCGAACCGGGTCGCGCGCTTCGTCACGAGCACGTTGCCGAGCAGGATCTTCAGCCGCTCTGCGTCCTCGGGGTAGACGATATCGTAGATATGCCTGCCGCGGAGGTCGTCGGGATCGTAATTCAGCACGGTGGAATGAGACCCGCTGGCGTACTGGAAGACGCCGTCCGTATCCGTCTGTGAGATGAGGTCGAGCATGTAATCGCTGATGGCGTGGTAGCGCTCTTCGCTCTCGGAGAGTGCCTCGAAGGCGCGCTTCGATTCCGTCATATCACGAAAGATGCTCAGCAGCTTCACCGGTTCGTCGGATATTTCGAGATATGAATTCGAGAGTTCGAACCAGGCTTCCATGCCGTTCCACAGCGTGTACTTGCGTTCGAGGTGGGGCGCCACAGTGCGGGCGGCGATCCGTTCGCAGAGCTTCTGCTGGATGTTTACCTGGTATTGTGCCGCGTAGATGACCGATGCGGGTTTCCCGACGAGCTGTTCTTTCGTCATGTGGGTCATATCGCAGAAGGCCTGGTTGACCAGCACGGTGATGGCACGCTCGTCGACGATACGCATGCCGTCGAATGATTTCTCCCACACTTCTTTGAACAACATGTCGGTCGTTTTCACTGCTTCCTCCATCGTTCAATTCACACGCCTCCGGCCCGAGGCACCTCCGCGCAGGGGGCGTTATAACGAGCGCTGCCTGCGATACGCCCTGACATTTTTCAAGTGCTCGGCATACGTGCGGGCGAAGACGTGACCGCCCGAACCGTCCGCGACAAAGAACAAATAGTTGTGCCTGGCCGGATAGAGCGCGGCGAGGATGGACGCGCGCCCGGGATTGTTGATCGGTCCGGGCGGCAGTCCCTTCATCATGTATGTGTTGTACAGCGACGGCGTCTTCAGGTCCTTGTACGTAAGGCGACGCGGACCGTCCGGGATCCCGTACTGCACTGTCGGGTCCGCCTCGAGCCGCATGTTGATCTTGAGCCGGTTGTAATACAATCCGGCAATGACAGGTCGTTCGTCGCTCCGGACCGCCTCGCCCTCGACGATCGACGCCATCGTCATCACATTCGTCGTTGAAAGTTTCAGCGCCTTGGCGCGCCGCATGAGACTGTCGACGAAAAATTTTCTGTATTCGCCCACCATGCGCTCGATGATGACATGCTCGTCTTCCTGCCACGCAAAATCGTACGTATCGGGGAAGAGATATCCCTCCAGCGACGCGGCATGCGCGGGTAATCCGAACCGCGCCGGATCACTGAACAGGCGCATGAACGCGACGGAGTCGATGCCCACGTCACGCCGCAGCACGCGGGCGATCTGCGCGCCCCTGAAGCCCTCGGGTATCGTCACGAAGAAACTGACGGCCGTTCTGCCGGTCCGCAGGTCGCGCATCAGGTCGACCGTTGAACCGCCGCTCCCGATGAGATACCGGCCGGCCCGCACACTGGTGAACCCGAACACTTTGCCGACTGTCCGGAAGAGGAACGCATTGGAGATGACGCCCGAGTCCCGCAGGACCTCCGCCGCCGCGGAGAACGATTTCCCCTTCCCGATGACGACGGTCTTGGGCGACGGAAAGTCGAGGGGCGCCCACACCGCATTATAGCCGACGACAGCGGCGACGCCAATGGCCGCAAAAATGACGAACAGAATTTTTTTTCCCACGTTACGTCCGCTCCGACGCTTGACGTGCCGCCATCGACTCGCGCTCGAGCGCGCGCGATTCGTCGATGATGCGCTCGAA
>JAVBYH010000169.1 GCA_030824175.1 Bacteroidota bacterium
GCGCCATGCAGATAATCGCCGAGCTTGAACCGGTGAAACGCGGCATCTACGGCGGCGCCATCGGCTACCTCGATTTTTCGGGTAACCTCGATTCGTGCATCGCCATCCGGACCATCGTCGTGAAGGACGGCGTCGCGTACTTCCAGGCCGGCGGGGGCGTCGTCTACGATTCAGTACCCGAGGCGGAATATCAGGAAACGATCGACAAGATGTCGGCGCCCCTTGAGGCGGTTAAACATTTACGTTAATCATTAAACGGCGGTCACCATGTTCCTCCTCATCGACAATTACGATTCGTTCACGTATAATCTCGTGCAGTACTTCGGCGAGCTCAACGCGGAGACGGTCGTCGTCCGCAACGACAAGATCACGCTCGCCGGAATTCGCGAGATGAACCCGGCGGGCATCGTCATCTCTCCCGGCCCCTGCACGCCGAAAGAGGCCGGCATCTCCGTGCCGCTCATCACGGAGTTCTTCACGGAGATTCCCATCCTCGGCGTCTGCCTCGGCCACCAGTCCATCGGCGAGGCGTTCGGCGGCGACGTCGTGAAGGCGCGCGCCATCGTGCACGGGAAAACTTCCGTCGTGCATCACACCGGCACGGGGATCTTCCGGAGGATCCCGCAGGACTTCACGGCCGCGCGGTACCACTCGCTCGTGATCTCGAAAATAAACTTCCCCGAAGCCCTTGAGGTAACGGCACATACTGACGATGATACCATCATGGGTGTCCGGCACAGGGACTATCCCGTCTTCGGGGTGCAGTTCCATCCCGAATCCATCGCTACCCAGTATGGGAAGATCATTTTAGAGAATTTTATTCTTCGGAGGTATTAATGCGCGGTGATGTTTTCCAGGATCTCTATCGGGAATACGGCAGCGGCGAGCTCGCTGTTCCGGAACGTTCGAAGCACGACAAGATGCAGGATGAAAAACTCTACAGGCTGATGAAAGGGCAGAAGGACGTCTGGCGGGTGTTCCACATGATGAGCGAGTTCGTCGACGGTTTCGAGCTTATGATGACGATCCCGCCCTGCGTGACCATTTTCGGTTCGGCGCGCATGAAACCGGGTTCGCCATACTATGAACTGACGGTCGATGTGGCGAAGGCCTTCGCGGCCGTGGGATACGGCGTCATTTCCGGCGGCGGTCCCGGCGTCATGGAAGCCGCCAACAAGGGAGCAAAAGAGGCGGGCGCCGCGTCCGTCGGCTTCGGCATCACGCTGCCGCACGAGGAAGCAATGAACAAGTACATCGATCCCGAAAAGTCGATGGAGTTCCGGCACTTCTTCGTTCGCAAGGTGATGTTCGCAAAATACGCCCAGGGATTCGTCGCAATGCCAGGCGGGTTCGGCACCCTCGATGAATTCTTCGAAATGGTGACGCTCGTGCAGACGAAGAAGATACGCGAATTTCCGATCGTCCTCATGGGAACGGATTACTGGGGCGGGCTGGTTACATGGATACAGACCCGGATGATCGACGACGGCATGATCTCCCCGAAGGATCTGAACCTCTTCACCGTCACGGACGATCCGAAGGAAGCCGTTGCCGTGATCGAGCGGTTCTATGAGACAAAGGAACACATCCCCAACTTTTAAAGAGGCCGTATGGATAAAGCGCGTGTCGCTGATGTACTGGATGAGATAGGAACGCTCCTCGACATACAGGGCGAGAATGTGTTCAAGTGCCGCGCCTACCATAACGCCGCCCGGATCGTCACCGGGCTGGGCGGCGATCTGGCCGCCCTCGTCTCGTCGGGCGACATACGGAACGTGAAGGGGATCGGCGAGGCCCTCGCCGAAAAGATCACCGAACTCGTCACGACCGGCAAGCTCGCCTATTACGATGAGCTGAAGGCGTCGTTCCCGCCGGGCGTGTTCGAGATGATGAAGATCCAGGGGGTCGGTCCTAAAAAAGTCAGGCTGCTCATGGAGAAGCTGTCCATCACCACCGTGGCGCAGCTCGAACTGGCATGCAGGGAGGACCGGCTCGCAGCGGTCGAGGGCTTCGGAAAAAAAACGCAGGAGAACATCCTCGCGGGTATCGAACTTTTAAAGAAGCACAGCTCGCAATTCCTCTACTCCGTCGCCGAGCGCGCCGCCCTCACGATCCTCGGGCGCATTGCGGCCCTGCCCGGCGTGATCCGCGCCGAGATCGCCGGCAGCCTCAGGCGGAAGAAGGAGGTCGTCGGCGACATAGACATCCTTGTCGCCGCCAAAAAGACCCACGCCAAAAAGATCCTTTCCGCCTTCGCATCGCACGAATCGGTCCAGCGCGTGCTCGGCGAAGGGGAGACCAAGGCGAGCGTCGTGCTCGACATCGGCATCAACTGCGACCTCCGCGTCGTCGATCCCTCGGAATTTCCCTTCGCACTTAATTACTTCACAGGCAGCAAGGATCACAACGTCAGGATACGGTCGCTCGCGCGCGCGGCGGACCTGTCGCTCAACGAATACGGGTTCTCCCCGCTAGGCAGCGGCGAAAAGCGCGGCTCATCGAAGCGCGCCGTCGCCTGCGCATCGGAAGAGGACATCTATGCCGCGCTCGGCCTGTCGTACGTGCCCCCGGAATTGCGCGAGGATGCAGGCGAAGTGGACGCCGCCCTGGCCCGCACGCTTCCCGTGCTCGTGGAGGAGCGCGATATCCGCGGCACGTTCCACTGTCACACCACATACAGCGACGGCGCCAACACCGTCACCGAGATGGCCGAGGCGGCCCGGGCGCTCGGCTGGGAATACCTCGGGCTTGCCGACCATTCGAAGGCGGCCGCATACGCCAATGGTCTTGACGAGACACGCGTAAGAAAACAGCAAAAAGAAATTGATTCAGTGAATCAAAAGCTCGCCGGCTTCCGTATACTCAAAGGGATCGAGGTGGACATCCTGGCGAACGGGGACCTGGATTTCAGCGATGCGACTCTCGCCACATTCGATTATGTCGTGGCTTCGGTGCACAGCGGCTTCAAGATGTCCGAGGCCGATATGACGAAGAGGATCCTCAAGGCGCTGCGGAACAAATACGTGACGATGATCGGACATCTCACGGGGCGCCTGCTCCTCATCCGCGAGGGATACGCCCTGCGCCAGCATGAGATCATCGACGCGGCGGCCGACAGCGGAAAGATCATCGAGATCAATGCGCACCCTCAACGGCTCGACCTCGACTGGCGGCTCTGCCGCTACGCGAAGGAGAAGGGGATGAAGTTCGCCATCAATCCCGATGCGCACGTCACGGACGGTCTCCTCGATGTCCGCTACGGCGTCGGCACCGCCCGGAAGGGGTGGCTCGAAAAAAAGGACATCCTTAACACGTCGACGTTGCGCGAAGTAGAAACATATTTGTCACTTACATAACCCGGATTTCTCAGGAGCACTCATATGGGCACACGCAACAATACTTCGATCGGCGGACTGATTCTTGTGGGTCTCGGCATCCTCTTCCTCCTCGATACGCTGGACATCGCGCATTTCGGCGAGATCGTCTCTACCTGGTGGCCGCTCATCCTCATCCTCGTCGGCTTCAACATCCTCATGCGCCAGAAACAGGAGAAGCGCGAGAAGATCGGTGATATCGTCGAGAACGTGTTCAGCGATTCGACGCACGATGTGAATTCGAACAGCATCAACTATTCCAACGTGTTCGGCGACCTCGACGTGAAGGTCACGTCCCCCGAGTTCCGCGGCGGCTTTATCTCGACGACGTTCGGCGATTCCCATATCGACCTCTCGGGTGCGACGCTTGTCGACGGAGAGAGCCTCCTCCGCATGGACGGAGTGTTCGGCGACGTGCACGTGCTCGCACCGAAAAATTGCGGCATCATGGTGACGGCCAAAACCGTGTTCGGCGACGTGAGCGTCATGGGCTCGCGCAAGTCCGGGTTCGCCCAGGAGATCGTGCAGAAATCGCCCGACTACGACAGTGCGACAAAAAAATTGAAGATCTACATGAACCAGGTGTTCGGAGACGTGAAAGTGTGGTAACGCCGCCTGTGAACGATATCGTCCGCGAGTGCGGCCTGCTCGAAAACGGCATCGCCGCTGTCGATGCATCCTCATCCGGACTGCTGCTGCTGCGGGGCGGGGAATCGATCGATTTCCTCCAGCGTATCTCCACGAACGATTGTGCCGGGTGTGTGCCCGGCACTGCCGTACAAACGGTGCTCGTGAACGAGAAGGCGAAGATCGTGGACGCCGTCATCATTGTCAACACCCCCGAGGGCATCCTCATGACGACGAGCCCGGGGCGATCCGTTCAGGTGAAGGCCTGGCTCGAACGGTTCATCATCATGGAAGACATCACAATCGAGGATCTCACAGGACGGTTCGTCTGCTCGCTCGTCTTCGGCACACCCGAACTCCTCATCGCGCATTTTCCATTCCATTCCCGCCTCGATCCTCCCTTTTCGATCAGGGCCGGGTATGTGCATCTGTCCTATTTTTCCCGCCCCGCCGTGTTTGTCATATTCAAATTTCCCGAGGCGATGGAGAGCGAATTCGCCTCGAAGGCGGTGAGCGTGGTGTCGGCAGACGCGTTCGACAGTTTCCGCGTCCGCAACGGCATCCCCGGAGCGGGACGCGAGTTCCCCGGTACTGTTAATCCGCTCGAGACCGGCATGAAGCACATCGTCTGCTTCACGAAGGGATGTTACATCGGCCAGGAGGTCATCGCACGGCTTGAGACATACAAGAAGGTGCAGAAGTTCCTGTGCCTCCTCCGGCTCGAACCATGTCCGACGTCCCCGATTTCTCAGGAAATAATTGGAGAACAGGGGATACATGGTTATATTACATCGATCGACCCTGCACCGGATGGGGAGGACGGCGTCCTCGCCCTGGCCGTCATGCGCACGCCCGTGGTCGGTGCGCGCTTCACGCTGGAGAACGGGACCATCGCCGCGGTCGTTGAAAAAATTTTCGAATAAGAGGATCGGCAGTCACTCTATGGAGACACTTCACGCAGACGCAGTCGGAAAGAAAGAACGCTACGAAGAATTCCTTCCTCAGGTGAAGGCGCTCATTGCCGGTGAATCGGATGCGACAGCGAATCTCGGCAATGCGGCAGCCGCCTTGAAACAAACATTCGCGCACTTCTCATGGGTCGGATGGTATCTCCTGAAGGACGGCGAGCTTGTCCTCGGTCCGTTCCAGGGCACGATCGCCTGTACGCGCATCGCGCTCGGCCGCGGCGTCTGCGGCACAGCCGCCGCGCGTCGTGAGACGATCGTCGTGCCCGATGTCAACGCCTTTCCGGGACATATCGCCTGCGACGCAGGGTCGCGGTCCGAGATCGTCATTCCGCTCGTACACAACGGGGAGCTTCTCGGCGTGCTCGACGTCGACAGCCGCGAGTACGAGAGCTTCGATGATGTCGATAAGGAGCATCTCGAACGCTTCGCCGCCCACATCATCACAACAATCTTTTCACCTAATCCGACGACATGAAAAAATCCGCTCCAAAAGTCGGCGTTAAACCGCCGAAGGCATACAAGAACGCAGACTTCCTGAATTCGGCAAACGCCCGCCCCATCCGCATCCTCTCCGAGTTCCTCGAACCCTTGAGCCGCTTCCGGCACGAGCAGATCAGGGATACCGTCGTGTTCTTCGGCTCGGCGCGGATCAAATCGAAGGCCGATGCGTCTAAAGACCTGACTGCCGCCGCGAAGAAACTGAAGGCGGCGAAGAAAACGACCCCCGCGCTGACGAAACTCCACCGCGATGCCCAGATCGCGCTCGACATGTCGAGGTATTACGAAGACACTGTCGAACTCGCCCGTCTGCTCACGGAATGGACGAAAACAATGAAGACCGCAAACCGCTTCGTCGTGTGTTCGGGCGGCGGGCCGGGCATCATGGAGGCGGCGAACAAGGGGGCGATCATGGCGAAAGGGAAGAGCATCGGGCTCAACATCAGCCTCCCGTTCGAGCAGTATCCGAACCCGTATATTTCGCCCGAGCTGAATTTCGAGTTCCATTATTTCTTCATGCGCAAGCTCTGGTTCATGTATCTCGGCAAGGCGCTCGTGGCCTTCCCGGGCGGTTTCGGCACGCTCGAC
>JAVBYH010000167.1 GCA_030824175.1 Bacteroidota bacterium
CGACGATGACCTCGAGCTTGTTCTTCGGATAGTCGACTGCCGCGAGCGACGCGATGCAGGCACCGATGGAGCGCTCCTCGTTGCGTGCCGCGACGACGATCGTGACCGTGGGCTCATGCGCGGCATCGGACGCATAGCGGGTGCGCGCGAGGCCGATGAGGAGCACGATGCCTTGGATGAAATATGCCGCGGTTGCGGCGAGGAAAAATAATTCGATTGTCGTCATTGTAATCGTTGGAATGTCCAGCCTGCGTCCTTCATCGATCCGATCGTCCGGTCGAGTAGGGGAGCGATGCGCCCTGCAGTGAGCGCGTTATCGTGCATCACGACGATCGATCCGGGCGCGAGCCCTTTCATCGTGTGTGCGACGATCGCGTCGGACTGCCGCGTCGAAAAATCACCCGTCATGATGCTCCACATGACGATCGTGCAGCCGAGTTCGCGCGCCGCGCCGATGGTGTTCCACGAGAACATGCCGAAGGGAGGGCGGAACCAGTTTGTCGTGATCCCCGTGCAGTCCTCGATCCGTGCGCGCGTCTCGCGGATCTCGTGTTTCGTCCGAAGCTTCGACACGGCGAGCATGCGCGTGTGCGACCATGCGTGTATGCCGAGGGCGTGCCCTCGTTCCGCCGTTTCGCGCACGATCGCTTCGCGGCCCGCGATGTTGCAGCCGCTCAAAAAAAAAGTCGCCGGCACATCATGCGACCCGAGTACGTCCAGCACCGCCGGTGTCGCCGCCGTATGCGGCCCGTCGTCGAACGTCAAATAGATCCCCGGACCATCCGCGCGCCAGAGGAGCGAAGGGAACAGACGCGCGTGCAATGCTGTGGTTCGCAGGAACATGAAAATGTGAGCTTCGTTGTGTGTGTAATGATCCGGGGCGAAATATCATTTCGCCCTACAGGTCGCGAATTTTCGGGAGCCGTTCGATGCCCGCGCGCGGTTTGGGCACGCCGCCGAGCAGTTCGGCGAAGTACGGCTGAATCGTGCCGAAGGCGTCCTGTATCGACGTGTACGACGACGTCGCGAAATACTGGTACCATCCGCAATGCTTGTCGCACGCTGTCATGACGTTCCGCAGCTGCTGCGCGTGCTGGGTGCGAACGAAGTCCATGAGCGGCGTCTCGAGCAGGTTCATGCCGCGGTAGGGAAGCACGCGGCACGGATAGTAGAGCACGCCGTCGGTGTCGATGATGATGGACGACGACGAACAGCTGCCGCGTTCCACGTTGCCGTAAAAATTGTCCGGCGTGATGATGACGTTCGGGAACTGCTTCTTGAGCGCGAGCACCTTGTCGCGGAACGCGAAAAATTCGGGGTAGTAGTCCTTCGTGCCGTCGAGATGGACGGCCGGCATGATGACGATCTTCGCTCCGGCCTCCCAGCAGCGCCGCACTTTGTAGTCGAGCCTGTCGATGTCCTTGTTCGTCACAACGGTCTGCACGCACACGCTCGATCCGAATGCCACATACTCCTCGAGCTCGTCGAACATCTCGAGGTTCACGTGCCCCTCGTCGATGGAGATGTGGAGGAAGTCGATGTATTTGCAGTATTCCCTCATCGGATACTGCGTCGTTAGTCCGCGTTCGCTCGTCGTCACCATCAGGTAGAAGGGCTGGCGGCGGGCGTACTTCAGGATCTCCAGGAAATCGGGCTTCAGGAGCGGTTCGCCGCCTTCCATGCTCAGAAGGAAGATGCTGGACTTTCCGACATTGTCCAGCACCTTGAAGACGTCCTCCGTCGGCAGTCCCGGTTGCTGGTCCTGCCAGAGATTGCAGAAGCGGCACTTGAAATTGCACGTGAGGTTGATCTTATACGATGCGTAGAACGGATACGCGACGCCCTGCTCCTGGTGACGATAATTGTGCCATAGATACTTCAGTGTCTCTGCATACTTTGACGCGGGAAGATAACGCATGTCGACTCTTTCACTTGGAAAAAAATCTGGGATGTCCCATCGCGAACCGGATGGAACTAAAAATACCACAATTACACCGGTGTTGCAATCATTTCTTCGCCTGCGGCGCGTTTGCGCGCTCGAGCACGCGGCCCTTCCATTCGAACTTGCCGAAGTATCCGCCCGCTACCGCCATGAAGATGACGGGGATGTGGACGACCGCTGCCGGCAGGAAATATTTCAGGAGCGGGCGCGTGCCTGTCATCGCCGTGAACTTGTGCATGATGAGGAAATCGACGATGAGCTTCGGCAGATAGCCCGCGGCGAAGAGCGGAAAAAATTCGCCGTCGAACACGGAGGCGATGCCCGTGCCGAGGAGGAGCATGTAATACACAAACGTCGAGACGAGGAAGAGCATTGCGTCCGGCCGGTAGTCGGACGTCTGTGCCGCCCACCGCATGCGCTGCAGCATGAATCCCTTCCACGTCGTCACCGGGTAGGTGGTGATCCGGGCCTGGGGATCGAGCACGAAGCGCACCTCGTACGGCGTTTCGAAGGCGATGCGTTGCGCCAGGAGGGAGTCGTCTCCCGTGTTCAGGTGGGCGAGTGCGGCGTATCCGCCCGCCCTGTCGTACGCCGAACGCCTGTAGGCCATGTTCGAGCCGTTGCAGTTGTTCACCGACGAGTTGCCGATCGCGCCGGCGGCGCAGGCCGTGTGCGAGAGGAAGTCGATGAACTGGATGCCGAAGAGCATGGCGCCGGTCCGCGGCTTGTTCTCGAACACCGTCGTGCCCGTGACGACGCCGACGTTGTCATCGAACGAGCGGACGCACGCCGTGATCCATCCCGGCTGCGCGAAGCAGTCGGCGTCCGTCGTAAAGATGATCTCGCCCCTGCTTTCGTCGATGCCGTACTGCAGCGCGTTGATCTTCGGCGACACGTGCGCCGGCCGTTCGAGCACGCGCAGGAGGCGCAGCGCCGGCTGTGAAGAGTGCGACGCGCAGAGTGCCGTGACGATCTCGGCGGTGCGGTCGGTGGACTGGTCGTCGATGACGAGGATCTCGAACCTGTCCTTCGGGTAGTCCTGCACGAGGAGCGATGCGACACAGGCGCCGATCGCCTCCTCTTCGTTGCGCCCGGGCACGAGTACGGACACGAACGGATGCGCGGTGTTCGTACCGGCGCGGTGCTTCGAGAGCCCGCGGTAAAAAAAGAGAATCTCGCGGACGTAGACGGCGCACGTGAACGCCAGGATGACTGCAAGGATGTATAAGAAGACCATTTAAAAAAGCTATCGTTTCGTGGATGTGAAGAGCACAATGACGCCCAGGATGCCTGGAAAAATGATGTTGACGATGAAGATGCACAACGACGCGGTCAGCGCGGCCGCCGCCGGAACACCCGTGAACGTGTAGAAGAACACGGACGCGCTCTCCCTGATGCCGAGGTCGCCGATCGAGACCGGCAGGATGACAGACTTGACGAACAGCACGATCGGAACGCACATGGCCGACGCCGAGAGCGGAGCCGGTGCGAACGCGTTCACGAAGAAGTGATACTGCAGGATGATGATCGCGAAGAGCGCCGCGGTCTGCAGCATGAGCCATTGCCCCGTGCCGTTGTGGAAATCCGTTTCAAAGATCTTCACCGCGGAGTAGAACCGGTGGTCGCGCACACGTTCCGGGAGACGCAGGAGCAGGGCCTTCGTGAGCGACGGGAAGAGGAATACGACGGTGACGCCAATGAGGACCAGCGTCGCGATCATGGACATCCAGACGCCCCATTGCGCGGAAAGGTGGAGCGGAAAGAAGACGATCGCGCTCAGCGTTCCGAAGGCGATCGTGGCTCCGAGCAGATAGATCTTGTCGAGCGCTGCCATGGAAAGGATGGGGCCGCGATGCTGTGCGTCCAGGCCGAAGAGGCGTCCGCCGATCTCGCCGATCTGTCCCGGCGTAAAGAAGCCGGCTGTGAACCCGGCGGCGAGCGACGCGAAGACCGATCCGTGGGGCGGGTGCAGCCGCACGATGCCGAGCAGGAATTTCCAGCGGGCGAATTGGATGCCGATGTTGGCCAGGGCGAGCGCCGCGCCCGCGGCGAGGTATTCGGGCTTCGCCGAGCGCACGGAAGCGGCGAGCACTCGGATGTCGACGTATAAGACGAGTCCGGCCATGAGGAGCGCGGCTGCCGTCGCCTTCAGCACGAAGAGCAGCACGGGATGCGCGCCGAGCCATTTCAGCGCAGGTTCGATGAGAGTGCCCATGTTACGAGCGCGTGCCTTTCCACTCGAACCGGCCGAGATACCCGAGGGGACCGATAATGAGGTTGTAGAGGACGAACATCAGCTCGAGCGGCGCGAACAGGGGAAGGAGCTCCCGGTTTCCGAACATCCGCGTTCCCCTGTACATGACGAACCAGTCGATCCCGAGTTTGCAGGCGCAGATGAACACGCCGTAGAGCGGGAAAATGATGAGCGTGAAGAGAGCGATCGCATTGAACGCGTGCGCCGCGGCGAAGATGAGCTTCATCCGTCGGGGATAATATTTGCCCGCCGAAAAATGACGCCTGCGCTGGCTCACAAATTCCTCGAGCGTCACCGGCGGCTCGGTAACCACCACGCTGTCCACGGACGTCATATACCGGATCTCCCATTCCGTGTCGCGCTGCACCACCTGGATGAACAGGTCGTCGTCGCCGGAGAGCGATTGTTTGATCTTCGTGAAGCCGCCGACCTCGGTGAACACGGCGCGGCGGTATGCGAAATTCCTTCCCGTGCACATGTACGCACTCTTCAGACCGACACCGGCGGCGGCGCAAATCGTATTCTTCAATTCCTCGTAACGGAGGAAGCGGTCGCCCCACCGGTGCTCGAACGACGCCGTTGCCTTCCATTCGAAGGGGGAGTACCCGGCCACAACGCCGACCTCGGGAGTGAAGGCCTTGACCATTTCGCGCAGCCATTGCTGCGGCGGGTACGAATCCGCATCGGTGAAGATAAGCACGTCGTTCTTGGCGTTGCGGATGCCCTCGTCGAGCGCGAATTTTTTCGGCGGCAGGTCCGGCGAGAGGCGCTCGATGCCGATGAGCTTGATGAACGGGAATTTCTTGCGCATGCTCATCACGATCTCCGCCGTGGCGTCGGTGGACCGGTCGTTCACGATGATGATCTCGTAGAGGTCCTTGGGATAGTTCTGCTTGACAAGGGCGTGGAGGCAGCGGCCGATGGACTCTTCCTCGTTGCGCGCGGCGACGATGATCGAAACGGAGAGCAATTCGGGATTGGTGGTATACGAGAGGCGGCCCAGCCCCCTGAGGATGAGATAATGGATGAACGCGTATGCCGCAAACAAGAGCGCCGCAAGAATATACCAGAAGGAAGTCAACATAATACATGATAATACTGAAATTGCATGTTGGATGCAACGAGGAACATGCATTAAATACGCCGGTTTCTTGGGGGGCTTCATTGATAGTGTGCGTGTTTTTGCCTATTATATACATATCCATTTTTCCATTAAAGCAAATCCAGGGCATGTCAAACAAACTAATAGCAATTGTCGGAAGACCGAACGTAGGAAAATCTACGCTCTTCAATCGCCTCATCGGGGCGCGTACAGCCATCGTGCATGACGAACCGGGAGTGACACGCGATCGCCATTACGGCACCGCCGTGTGGTGCGGCAAATCGTTCACGCTCATCGACACGGGCGGCTACGTTCCCGCATCGGACGATGTGTTCGAACGCGCGATCCGCGAACAGTCGGAGATCGCGATGGCCGAGGCCGACAAGATCATCTTCGTCGTCGACGGCCAGGAAGGCGCGACGCATATCGATCGGGACATCGCGGACATCCTGCGCAAGTCGCAGAAAAAAGTGACGCTCGTCGTGAACAAGATCGACGGACCGAAGCAGGAGAGCGCCGTGGCGGAATTCCACCGCTTCGGGCTCGGCGAACCGGTCTCGCTCGCCGCTTTAGGCGGACGAAGGATCGGCGATTTCCTCGACGACATTACGGCGGAATTCCCGCTCGACGAAGAGGAACCGCAGGAGGATACGCTGCTGAAGCTCGCGGTGATCGGCAAGCCGAACGTCGGCAAGTCGTCGCTCGTGAACGCGCTGCTGGGCA
>JAVBYH010000166.1 GCA_030824175.1 Bacteroidota bacterium
CCTGCCGTGCATACCTATGTACCCCGCATACCGTCCGAGGATGAGTGCCAGCTCGCTTTCGACGGAGGCGCTCGCATTCACCTCCTGGCGTTTGATCTTCAGCGGCACGCCTTTCGTCGTAACGATATAATTAATTCGGTCCGTCAGGCCGCGCAGCGTCAAGGTGCCCTCGAGCTGCGAGCGGAGCATGGCGAACTCGGCGTCGGTGATCTCCTCGCGTTCAGGGACGGAGATCCAGAGGAGATTTCTTGACGGGATGTTCCTGACGGCAGCGAAGTACGCGGCGATCTCCCGTGATGCGGCCGAATTGCCATTGATCACCACGGCGACATCGGCATACGAATCCGGCGGAGATGCTTCGGTCGACTGGATGATGGGTTGGGCAAGTACAGGATGAGCGGCAGCGAATACTGCCGACAACAATCCGATGAGCAGCATGGACGACGGTGCGCGGTGTTTCATGGCATTCCCCCTCTACATGTCCTCGGTGAGAAGACGCTTTCCTCCTATCGGTAAGATAAACGAATTTTTTAAAAAGTAAATTGAAATTTTTGCGATAATTTGATTATTTTTTACACACACAGCGAAGGGGAGAGGGACCATGAAGGCGAAGGAACAGATAACGCTCGTGTTGGGCAGCGGTGGCGCCCGTGGCCTCGCCCACATCGGCGTGATAAAATACCTCGAGGAAAAGAAGATCCCCATCCACACGATCGTCGGCTCGAGCATCGGCGCGATGGTCGGGGGATTGTACGCCTCCGGTATGGGGACGGCGGCGATGGAAGAGATCGTCCACACGATGGACAAGTTCCGAATGGCGAAGATCCTCATGCCCGGTTTCACCGCTTCAGGGATTCTCGACAACAAGCGGGTGAGGAAATTCATCAGGGAACTTGTCGGCGACAAACGCGTGGAGAAGCTGCCGATCGTTTTCCGGTCGGTGGCGACGGACCTGATCACGGGCGAGGAGGTGGTGATCGAAAAAGGGGCCCTGGTCGACGCCATCATTGCGAGCATCGCCATCCCCGCGCTGTTTCAGCCCGTCTACCATCACAGCCGTTATCTTGTCGACGGAGGATTAAGCAATCCGCTCCCGATCAGTGTTGCGCGGGGCCTCTCTGCGCAGACGGTGGTCGCCGTCAACGTCGCGCCCGATCCGGCCCGGATGCGGAAGCTCATTATGCGGAAGGTGAACGAGAAGAAGACGAAACAGGCGAAGGCGCTCCCGTCGTGGTTCACGACGCTGCTGATGGCGAGCCGGAACACATTTGCGGACCAGCCGAAGCCGAAGTCCGCCGCATCGGTGAAACTCCTCGCCTCGTCGGCGCTCGCAGCGTCGTCCAGGGCGTCGCAGGATATCTACCTTCCGTCGGCACTCCGGGTGTCGCTGCAGACCGTGCTCATCAGCGCGAACAATCTCATCACGCTCCATCTCAAACAGTCGGCGCCGGACGCGATCGTCGCACCGAGGATAGAGGTGTACGACATGTTCGATTTTCACAAAGGAACCGAGATGATACAATGCGGATATGATGCCGCGGCATCCGCGGGATTGGAGAAGATCTGCATGTGATACCGATGCACCGTGTCGGTACATCGACGCCTAATACGAGATGTATGTGACCTCGATGAACTCGGCCTTCGGATCGGTCTTCTTCAGGAACGCCACAAAATCCTTGTTGTGGTAGCCGTCGCTTTTTTTCTCGTATGCCTTGAGGAGGCGGCGAATCTTTTTCTCTTCGAGCGTGCTCTTGAAGTTGTTCGACTGCTCCTCGTCGTCGTAGATCCTGTAGTAGAAGAACTTTGTTTTTGCAGCCATTGGTCGTGTGCCTTTCCGGTATGAAGAGGTTATTGGAGAATTCTGTCCGCATGCAGCAGATCGCCAAAGAGCTCGCTGCGGATCGCCTCGGCGTTCTTGCGGGCGTTCGCGAGCGAGGTGACGATGTATCTGTTGGCGATGAAAATCTTGCGCGGTTCGATCTCGGCCTCTGCCAAAAGCAGATACCCGATATACACGAAACTGTACATCTGAACGAGGTCTTCGGAAGCGACCTCCTGAAAACCGACATCTTTCTTCTCGACAACGTACTTCAAGCTCTGCACAAAGAGCCGGCGGATCTCCTTGAGGTGGTCCGCGAGCTTCGTGAATCCCCCTTTATACACCCGTGCCTCGCATTCGTCGAAGTAGCCGCTCAGGACGTCGTTTAAAGTTCCGCCGGAGGCGGCGACGATCTGGAGTTGCGAGGTACCCTCGTAGATGTTCGTGATGCGCGCGTCGCGGGCGAGCTGTTCGACGTGGAATTCCTTCATGTAGCCTGTGCCGCCGTGGATCTGGAGCGCATCGTATGTGATCTTGTTCGCGCTTTCGGAGAGCGTGTACTTCGTGATCGGCGTGAGGAGATTGGCGATCTTCACAAGCTGCTTCAGGCGCGCCGACTCTTCCGCCGAGGGCTTTCCGGCCGCCTTGAGTTTCTCGATGAGGTCCTCCATCCGTTCCTTCTCGTCGACGAGCTTCGCGACGCTGTAGAGAAGGGATCGGTTGCTCTCGAGCGTGACGCGCATATCGATGAGCATGTTGGAGACCATGGGGATCTCGTAGATCGTCTTGCCGAACTGGCGGCGTTCACGCGCGTACTTCAGCGCCTCCTCGTAGGCTGCCTGCGAGATGCCGAGCGCCTGGGCCGAGACGCCCATGCGCGCGCGGAACATGAGGTCGAGCACGTATTTGATGAGTCCGTAGCGGCGCGTGCCGACGAGCTGGGCGGGCGTGTCGTTGAATTGCAGTTCGCATGTCGGCGATCCGTGGATGCCGAGTTTGTTTTCGATGCGGCGGACGACGACGGTCTCGTCGGCGCCGCAGACGAAGAGGCTGAGGCCGCGGCCGTCGCGCGTGCCGGCTTCGGACCGTGCGAGCACGAGCAGGACCTGGGCGTTGCCGTTGGTGATGAAGCGCTTCATGCCGCGCAGGAACCACTGTCCCGCCTCGTTCTGATAGGCGTGCGTCTTCACCGCCTGCAGGTCTGAGCCGGCGTCGGGCTCGGTGAGCACCATAGCGCCCGTATGTTGGCCGGTGCAGATGCGGGGAAGGAATTCGGCGCACTGGTCCTCGGTGCCGAACTTCCGCAGCGTATCGCCGATGTCCTGCAGCCCGTAGATGTTCATGAGGGAGGCGTCGGCGCGGGCCAGCACCTCCACGGACATCATGTAATAGACGAAGGGGAAGTTCAGGCCGCCGTACTTGCGGGGCAGGATGAGCCCCATGATGTCCGTCTGGGAGAGTTCGTGGATATTTTTCTGCGTGCCGTCGGCGTATGTGACATGGCCGTTCGCGAACGAGGCGCCGTCGTGGTCGACGCCGGCTGCACGCGGGGCGATCGAATTGCCGGCGATATCGCCGGTGACCTCGAGGACCTTGCGGTAATTCTCCAGTGCGTCGTCGTAGTTCACGGGCGCGTAGTTGTATTCCTTCGCCTGTGCATAGTCGTCCTCGATGAGCGAGACGATCTCACGCATGTCCGCGTTGTTGAAATGGAACTGGAGGTCCGGATTATCGGAAAAGAAATTTGGCATGAGGCGCTCACTTCAATTTGCTTTTGTATGCTTCGATGAATTTGGGTATCACGTCCGCGGCATCGCCGACGATGCTGTAATGGGCGATTTCGAAGATCGGCGCATCGGGGTCGGTGTTGATGGCGATGATTTTTTTCGCCTCCTGCATGCCGGCACGGTGCTGGATGGCGCCGGAGATGCCGATGGCGAAGTAGAGTTTCGGACGGACGGTGACGCCGGTCTGGCCGACCTGGCGTTCGTGCGTGATGAAGCCCGCGTCGACGGCCGCGCGGCTGCCGGCCACCTCGCCGCCGATTGTGTGGGCGAGGTCCTGGACGAGCTTGAATTTTTCCTTCGTGCCCATGCCGTAGCCGCCGGCGACGATGATCGGCGCGCCCTTGAGGTTGACCTTGCTTTCCTCGCGGTGCTGCTCGATGATCGAGATGAGCTTGTCGAACTCGTTGGGGATGTAGGGAACCTCGGTGATCTTCACGCCGTGCGGTGTGTCGAGCGTGTGCATTTCCATGACTCCTTCGCGCACCGTGGCCATTTGCGTGCGCGTATCGGGGGCGATGATGGTGGCGACGATGTTGCCGCCGAAGGCGGGGCGGATCTGCAGGAGGAGGTCCTTGAATTCCGTGCCGAGGTAGGTGACGTCCGAGATCTGAAGATCGGTGCAGTCTGCCGTGAGTCCGCTGCGCGTGTGCGAGGCGACGCGCGGCGCGAGGTCTCTGCCCACGATCGTGGCGCCGAAGAGGAACACGCGCGGCTTGTGCTCGTCCACCAGGTCGTTGAGGATGCGGCTGTAGGGCAGGGTGGCGTAATCGTGCAGGTCCGTGTGGTCGATCACGTATGCCTCGTCGACGCCGTAGCGGAATGTTTCCTCCGCGAGCTTCCTGATGCCGTCGCCGATGACGACCGCCTTCAGCTGCACCTTCATCGTGTCGGCGAGCTTGCGTCCCTTGCTCAGCAGTTCGAAGCTGACGTCGGCCGGTGTGCCGCCGCGCTGTTCGATGAATACCCAGATGTCGTTTGCAAAATCTTCCATAGTCATTATCCCAGGATGCGGTCTTCCAAGAGTTTGTCGATCAGTGAATTCATTCCCGCCTTCGAATTTTCGACGCGCTCGGGGTCGTTGCCGCTCAGGACGACGGATTCGATGGCGTACACTTTCGTTGGCGAGCCCTTCACGCCGCACCGGGCGAAATCGATCTCGAGGTCTTCGGCGGTGAGCGTAGGGATAAAGAGGGAGCGGCTCCGGTATTCGTAGACGAGTTTATCGGAGTAGAGCAGCGAATTGCCCTCCGCCATCTTTTCGAGTTCGAGCAGGGACTTTGCGCCCTTGTATGCCATAACGCGTTTGGCGCTGAACGGACGCGGCTGCGCGGCATCCTTGAGCACGGTGATCATCAATGGCAGCCGGCTTTCGAGAATCTCGTAGCCGCCGTCGATCTTTTTCTTCACACGCACGGTGTTGTCTGTGACGTCGACGATTTCCTCGGCATACGTGATCTGGGGGATGCCGAGCTTTTCGGCGGTCTGCGGCCCGACCTGTGCCGTGTCGCCGTCGATGGCCTGGCGGCCGGCGAAGACGAAACTATAGTTGCCGATCTTTTTAATTGCCTCGCTCAGTACGTACGATGTGGCAAGCGTATCGGCGCCGGCGAATTTCCTGTCCGTGATGAGGTAGGCTTCGTCGGCTCCCATATAGAGGCACTCGCGGAGGATGTCGGACGCCCTGGGGGGGCCCATCGTGACGACGGTGACCTTTCCGCCGCATGTGTCCTTGATCTGCAGTGCGAATTCGAGCGCAACCTTGTCCTCAAAATTGAAGATTGCGGCGAGTTTGGAACGATTCACCGTTCCATCATCCTTCATCACCTTTCCCGAGATGTTGGACGTGTCGGGAACCTGTTTTACCAAGACGATCGAATTATGCATAACTTTCCTGAAAAAAAGAGATGGTGCCCGGACCGGTGCAGCAGCGGGCGTTGTGCCATTGGAAACGAATCGGGGTATAATACGAAATGTGCGTTCGAGGGGCAAGGAGTTTTTGAAAAGAATGTGCAACAGAGGAAAGCGGTGACGGAGCGTTTGTGATTCACGGAAACTTTTGTACTTTGTAGGAAGAGTGTAAGTATCGACATGTGCAATCCGAGAGGAATCATTTCTTCCATGCAACTTGTTACCGCGTCATGAACACACAGACCCGCATACTCCTTGTGGACGACTATGAATTGATTCGCACGACGCTTGCCCGCTGCCTGAAGGCCGCCGGATACGAGGTGATCGAGGCGAGCGACGGGATCGAAGCGCTTGAGCATTTGCACGTATGCCTGCCCGACGCCATCATCTGCGATGTCACCATGCCCCTCATGGACGGGCTGCAG
>JAVBYH010000271.1 GCA_030824175.1 Bacteroidota bacterium
GAAAAAGATTTCGTGAAATTCTACGAAAAAGGCAACAAATCGGCCGGCACACGCGTCCGCAAGCACATGAACGAATTGAAGAAAAAAGCGCAGGACGTCCGCAAGGAAGTTCAGCAGCTCAAGGGCGTCGGAGAAGACGAACCCGAGGAAACGACGAACGCCACGGAAGCAGGCGTGTAATCACGTTTCAGCCAGAACCGTTAAAAAGACCGATGAAGCCCAGCTTTGTCGGTCTTTTTGCATTTCGGGAACTTTTTCCCGCATCCTGCGTCTATAAGATACAAACAACAAGAAGCGCATGAATTCACCCGCTATATTTCAGATATCAGAAGAGACGATTCCGCTGGAAGCCAAAAGCGACGAAGCGTTGATCACGATGTTCCAGGGGGGCGACAGGAGCACATACCGTGTGCTCGTGGACCGTCACCGCGAACGCGTGCGGAACGTCGTGTTCGCGATCTTCCGCGATACGGATATTGTGGACGACATGGCGCAGGAAGTGTTCATCAAGGCGTACGAAGCGCTGCCGAATTTCAGGTTCGAATCGTCGTTCTACACATGGCTCTACCGGATCACGGTGAACAAGGCCCGCGACGAGATGCGCAAGCGCAAGGTGAAGCGGTTCTTCTCGCTCGACCTCATGACGGAGCAGAAGGAACACCACCCCGAGCTCCAGACCCCTGCCCCGACGGATATGGGCGTGGCGGACATGGTCGCACAGGCGCTCGACAAGCTTCCCGAAAAATTCCGCCTCCCGGTGATACTGAAGGACATCGAGGGCCTGTCGTACGACGAGATCGCCGATGCGTTGGAATGTGAAGTCGGAACCGTGAAGTCGCGTCTGAGCCGCGCACGCGCAATGCTGCGCACAATACTCACACCGATGATGGAGGCAGAATAAACCCTTTGATTACAATCGGTCTGAAACCACGTATGAAAGATTTATCACAAAAAATAGTCACCGAGAAATTGTCCCTCTATATCGACGGGATGCTCGACGATGCAGAGGCCCGGCAGCTCGAAGTCTACATTGCGGCGCACCCCGAAGCCGCCCGCGAGCTCGCCCAGTTGCGGATGATCCAGAAGGGACTCAAGGCCGCGCCCCGTGTTCCGGATGATTCGTGGTTCTGGCTGCAGCTCTCGAGCCGGATCGATGAACGCCAGTCCCGCGCATCCGATTCCTGGAAGCAGCGGTGGTGGATGCCGGCCGGTCTCGTCACTGCGGGCCTGGCGGCTGTGTTCGTGTTCATGCTCGTCACGGAACGCGGCACGCTCACTGCGTACTTCCAGGAAAAGACGGAGCAGGTGGCCCAGGTCTATTCGAACGGACTGATAAAGGGGGCGATCATGCCGCTCATCTCTTCGATCGACAAGGAGAACGTGCTTCAGTTCGCCCTCTTCGGCAATCTCGCCCTCGATTCCACGAATACGCTCCAGGTCGCCAAAGGCGAGGGAGACAGCTATAAGGTGGAGCTCGGGCGCGGCACCGCCAGGAAAAAATTCACGCTCCCGCAATTCTACGCCGCCATCGGGGCCACCGAGGCCCAGCATGAAGTTGTCGATTCGATCCTCAATTACGGGAAGGCGAAGATTCAGAAGGCGGTGCTCGTGGGCGAACGCGACGAGATCGCGATCCACGCAGACATCGCACAGCTGAACCGGATGATGGTCTCAACGATCGCCGCCAGCCTCGAACCCGTCCAGCGCGTGCGGTTCCAGCGGATCCTCGCCGAGAACGATGCACCGTACGTGGTGGCACACGACAACGCGCCGAGTGCGACTCCCGAGAAGATCTTCAAACGCATTGCCGCGCTTCCGCGCTCGAACCGCTACGTCGTCATTACGGACGATTCCGTCGGATTCGCCGATATGCCGTCGGATGTCGACAGGCTCATGGCGCACGCCCAGCGTGTGGAGCCTCTGGCGGCGCCGAGACTGCGCGCCGTCGGCGAAATGATGCAGCAGCTCACCGAACGCCGCATGCACATCGAGCAGCGCCTGTTCTCGGAACAGACTCCGCTGCGCGTTTTCGGCGGCAATCAGGTGCTCACGATACAGTTCGAGGAGAACGGCATGCCGTCATTCGGGGGATTCACCGAAGAGCTCGCTCAGCCGCGCCAGCGACCCGTCCTGAAGACGAAGAACACGCCGGTGAAGCCGCCAATGCCCGGCGACTGGCGCACGCTCAACAGCGAGAAGAAGATAGACCTCGATGCGGTGATCGGCAATCAGGAGGAGCGGATCGAGGAGGCCAGAAGGGAACAGAAGCTGCGGGAACAGAAGCTCGAGGAAATGAAGAAGCAGCAGCGGAAATCGAATATCGAATTATAAACAAAAAACCCCATCGAGAGATGGGGTTTTTTGCTGGTTACATGCCTTCTTCCATTTTGTTGTGATGCGCACGGCGGATGGCCTTGATTTTCTTCATCCGTTTTTTAACCGAGGGCTTCGTGAAATACGCGCGTTTTTTGAATTCCTTCAAAACGCCGGATCGCTCGTATTTCTTCTTGAAACGCTTCAGTGCGCGGTCAATGGATTCGTTGTCGTTAACATTGATTCCGACCAAAAATATTCACCTCCTCATACGCTGCCCGTGGGGCAGGGGGTTAATCTTCTTGTAAATTTTCAATTAATCGTCTGGAGCCGTTCTTTTCGAACGATACCCAGATCGCATTGCCGCCGCTCGATGTGCGTTCCTTCGAGGTCACCATGCCCATGTCATCCCAATCGGTATGGTAGATCGAGGCTCCGACTTCGTATTTGTTCGCGGGGGTGTAGGCAATGCAGGAATCTCTCGTCGGCTTGGCAGCCGGTTCGGCCGTCTGCTGTGAGCGGTCGATCATCATGCTGTGATGGCATCGTGTGCAGCGGTACCAAATCTGGGAATCCGCACCTTCCATCATGCGAATCTCCATCTTTGCGTCACGATTGCACGATATGCAGTGTTGTGTCACATATTTCGTTTTACTCATACAAAACTCCGAGTTGAAAAACTGCAGAAGTGGGGGGGGCTGCAAGACGCCTCAACTTATCGTCACCCTGTTCTTCTTTCATATATATAAAAGTAGCGAAATTCAAGATGATAGTCAAATGAAATTTTATTCTCCGGTCACTTGACATCACGGAGAAGGTTTTCTATATTTGTGGAGAAAAAAAATATTCCCAATCAGGAGCGACGCATATAGTAATTGTTAAAGGGTCTTCAACGCAGACAGTTTTTTTCGGCTCAAACCACCTTTAACGTTCCGTATGCGCGCACGAGTTTTATATACCGAACGTTACAGGGGTACTCACTCCCTTACGTTCGGTTTTTTTTTGCCAACACTATGATAAGAATCCTTCTTATGCTTGCCGTTGTCTCCGCCGCGGTGTATGCCGGCGAGTCCGATCTGCGCATACTCGAGTCGACGACCCGGTCCTTGACGCTCGAGTTCCGGCCCGTGTACGCTCCGGTCCGGACGATCGTCGCCGGAGGCGCACAATATCAGCTGCTCGCGTTCCGGGGATCTGCCGCAGACGCCGGCCGGCCGGGCATGCCCGACATGCGCTTCACGACGGTGCCGGTCGCGCTCCCCGGTCTACGCGGCACGACGGTGGAAGTGATCAGCGCCGACTACGAGACGATCCCCGGCTACACACCGTCGCCCGTGGCGACGGTGACGGCGCCGAACGAGAAGACCCCTACCGGCATTTCATATATTTCCAATTTCTCCACAGCACCGGATCCGTATCCCGCCGCCGCCGTCTCCATTGAGCGGACCGCCGCGATGCGCGGTTGGGTGGTGGGGTACCTGAAGCTGTCACCGCTCCAGTACCAGGCATCGGCGCAGACGCTGAAAAAATGCACGCGCATGGTCGTGCGCATTACGTACGGCCCGGCCGATCTGTCGCGCAGGGCCGCGGGCGACGACGCGTGGGCTAAATCCTCCGTCATCAATTATTCGAGTGCCCGCTCGTGGTTCGCTCCCGGCGGATCGCTCGCGAAGGTCGCCGCCATCAACAGCGTGCGCGCCGCGGGCCAGTGGTACAGGCTCGAGGTCGCCGACGACGGCATGTACAAGATCGACGCCACATACCTCCGCGCCCTCGGCGTGGATCCGGCAACGCTTGGCGCCATCAGGGATGTGAAGATCTTCGGCGGCGACGGCCGGGCCCTCTCTGTCGATGTGCGCACGCCGAAGGATGCCGACCTCTCGCAGCTCGCGGTGCACTACGCGGACCAGAACGCGAACGGCAAGTTCGACAACGACGACTATGTGCTCTTCTACGGGAAGGGGCCCCACGGATGGACGTACGAGCCGTCCGGCAAGAAGTTCTCGCATGCACTCAATCCCTATACGAACAGCACATACTATCTTATGCAGGTCGCCTCGGGCGCCGCGAAGGAGATGACGTCGCTCTCCTCTCCGGCAACCGCCTCGGCCACGATCACCTCCGCCGTCGGCAAGGTATTCTTCGACGAGGACAAATTCAATTTCAACATGTCCGGACAGCAGTGGGTGGGCACGCCGATGAGCGAAAAATTCCTCACGCGCGTCGTCTCCAATAAGCTCACCGGGTTCCTGCCGAACACGCCCGTTACGTACCGGTACCATTTCTACGCGCAATCGACCGCCGCCTCATCGTTCACGATCGAGGAATCCGGCGCGCTCGTCGTTCAATCGTGGATCGATAATATGACCAAGTCTGAGATCGACGACGCGGCGGGAAACTATGCCCGTGAAGCCAAAGAGGAAGTCACCGTCGTGCCCGCGATGACCGACGAACGCAGCACGGTCCGCCTCACATTCGTGCCGAACTCGAGCGACGCCAAGGGATACATCAACTGGCTCGAGATCCTCTATCAGCAGCAGCTCACGGCCTCCGGCGACAGGATCACCTTCACGTCGCCTGATAGGGACGGCGCTGTGGAATATCCGGTGTCCGGCTTCACGACGAATGCCATCGCGGGATACGACGTCACAGACGTGACCAACGTGAAGAAGATCGACATGCAGCTTCAGCAGCAGATGGGCGTCTTCCGCTTCCGCGACAATCTTGCCTCCGGCACCGTGAAGGAATACTGGATCGGCGCCGCCACGGCCTTCCTCACGCCGAAGACGGCGGTGAAGCTGCCCAACACGAATCTCCACGGATCATCCGGCGCCGATTTCATCATCGTCACGCACAAGAATTTCATCGCCGAAGCCGCCCGTCTCAAGACGCACAAGGAGCAGGCGCTCCCCGCCGCGGACCGGCTCCGAACTATGGTCGTCGATGTGGACAGCATCTACAACGAGTTCGGCAACGGCATGCCCGATCCGACGGCGATCCGGAATTTCCTCATGTATGCGACGCAGCGATGGACGCTTGCGCCGCGCTATGTGCTGCTCTTCGGCGACGCCAGCTTCGATTTCAAGGGCATCGCCGGAGCGGACAAGGGCTGGGTGCCCACGTTCCAGACGCCCGAATCGAACAGCAAGATCAATTCCTACTGCCTCGACGACTATTTCGTCCGGCTCGACACGCTCTCGACGGAGTACGTCTCCCTCGCACAGGGCCGCATCGCCGTGCGCTCCACGGAAGAGGCGCGCTTCATGGTCGACCGCATCATCGGGTACGAGTTGAACTCGGTCAGGGATTCGTGGAGGAATACGATCGCCATCACCGCAGACGACGCGATCACGCCTGACTATCAGACGGAATATCTGCACACGGAGCAGGCCGAAGAGCTCGCCACGATCTACACGCCGGCATCGTTCGAGGTGAAGAAGATTTACATCGCGGATTACCCGGTGGTCGTCACGCCGCAGGGACGGCGCAAGCCCGATGCGCGGCAGGCCATCCTCGATCAGGTGAACCGCGGTGCCGTGATACTCAATTTTACGGGACACGGCAATCCGACGGTCTGGGCGCAC
>JAVBYH010000230.1 GCA_030824175.1 Bacteroidota bacterium
AAGCCAGGTCGGTGCGTGGGCCTCGCAGCAAAGCCGCATGCTCATCGACAGGGAAGTGCTGGAGAACGAATACCGGCGCCTGGCGCACGATTTCAAGGGGCAGACGGTGCCCCTGCCGCCGTATTGGGGGGGATTCAGGCTCGTACCGAAGGCGATTGAATTCTGGCAGGGCAGGCCAAAGCGTCTCCATGACCGGATCCGCTACGTGCGGCTGCCGCACAATGCATGGAGGATCGAGCGGCTTGCGCCGTAGGCAATGTGTTTTGGGTACAATAAAAAACCCGTCGCCTGGCGGGATGGTGGCGACGGGTTTAAAATTAATAAGGAAGAGAACCAAAATAGCAGGAATATATCTTGGCGTTCCTGTTTGCCCTTGGGCCATAGTGCGCCGGAAGGGCAGAGCGGGAGACGGGACTTGAACCCGCGACATCAACCTTGGCAAGGTTGCGCTCTACCAACTGAGCTACTCCCGCTTGACTTAACTATATACAAATATAATAAATGACGGGCGCGATGTCAAGCAAAATGTAAGCGCCGTGAAAAAATTATCGCGATATTTCGAGCACCTCGTACGTCAATATGCCGGCAGGCACATTGATCTTCAGCACTTCACCGATTTTTTTGCCCATGAGCGCCTTGCCGATGGGCGAGGTGACGGAGATCTTGTTCTGATCGAAGTCCGCCTCTTCGGGGGAGACAAGCGTGTATTGGAACATCTTCTTTGTCTTCACATCCTTCAACTTGACGGAGGAGAGGATATAGATCTTGTCGTTCGGCAGATCCTTGCTGTCGATGATGCGCGCCCGCGAGAGTGTGGCTTCGAGTTTCGCGATCTTGTATTCCAGATGCTGCTGTGCTTCCTTCGCCGCATCATATTCCGCGTTCTCGCTCAGGTCACCGTGGCCCCGCGCTTCGGCGATCTTCCCGGCGATCTCGCTCCGTCCGTTGACCTTGAGGTCCCGGAGTTCGACTTCGATTTCTCGAAATTTTTCCCGGGTCAGATACACAATTGCCGTGCTTGCATCACTCATAAAGACCTTCCACAAATAAATCGGTGTTTCGGTTTATAGAAAACAAAAGCCATCGTTCTCGCGAACAATGGCCGTTTTCACTAAAATCAATTTAGAAGATTTTCCCGGGAGAAGCAAGCAAAAAAGCTCCCGCGCGTAAAAAAAAATAATCGTCAGTGTTCGAGCAGGATGAGGTGCCCGAGCTTGTCGCGTTTTGTCTTGAGATATTTTTCGTTCGTCGCGTTCGCCTCGATCTCGATGGGCACGCGCTCGACGATCTCGAGTCCGTAGCCGTTCAAGCCGATGATCTTTTTCGGATTGTTCGTGAGCAGTCGCAGCTTTGTGACGCCGAGGTCGCGGAGGATCTGCGCCCCGATGCCGTAATCGCGAAGGTCCGCCCTGAAGCCGAGCGCCTCGTTCGCCTCGACGGTATCCTTGCCCTCGTCCTGGAGCTTGTACGCCTTGAGTTTGTTGGCAAGGCCGATGCCGCGGCCTTCCTGACGCATGTAGAGGACGATGCCGTGGTGGTGCTCCTCGATGATCTGCATGGACTTGATGAGCTGGTCGTTGCAGTCGCACCGGAGGGAACCGAACACGTCGCCGGTGAGGCATTCCGAATGCACGCGCACGAGCGGCACCTTGTCGGGCGAGAGCCTGCCCTTCACGAGCGCGATGTGTTCCTTCTGGTCGCTCACCGAGCGATAGGCGTGCACCTCGAACGAGCCGTAGCGGGTGGGGAGGTGCGTCGTGACGAGCTTTTCAACGAGCTTCTCCGTCTGCATCCGGTAGGCGATAACGTCTTTCACGGTGATGAGCTTCATGGCGAACCGTTCGGCCAGCTTTTCAAGCTGGGGAAGCCGGGCCATGGTGCCGTCCTCGTTGAGGATCTCGACGAGGATGCCGGCGGGGTACAGGTCGGCCGCTGTACAGAGATCGACGACGGCCTCGGTGTGACCGGTGCGGCGGAGCACGCCTCCCACCGCCGCCTTCAGGGGAAAGATGTGGCCCGGCTTCCCGAAATCGCTTGCAACGGCGGCGGGATTGACGAGCGCACGCACCGTCGCCGCGCGGTCGGCCGCCGACACGCCAGTCGTGGTGCCGTGAAGATAATCCACGGACACGGTGAAAGGCGTTTCATGGAGCGATGTATTCGATCCGACCATGAGCTCGAGCTGCAGCTCCTCGGCGCGCGCGGGTGTGATAGCGGCGCACACGACGCCGCGTCCCTCGCGCGTGAAGAAGTTGATGGTCTCGGGCGTGACGAACTCGGCCGCTGCGACGAAGTCGCCTTCGTTCTCGCGGTCCTCGTCGTCCACGACGATGATGATCTTCCCGTTTCTCAGATCGTCGAGAGCTTCGGGAATGGTGTTGAAGGGTGCCATTGTGCGGTGCTCTCTTAATTTTGAACGGGCAATTCGCCGACTTTGTTTACGACGGAGACGGAACCGCGTTCCAGTTTCACCTTCACGTTGTCTGCGATCTGCACGAGGACGGTCTTGTCGTCGATGCCGACGATGGTGCCGTGAATGCCGCCGGCGGTAATGATTTTGTCGCCTTTCTTCATCGACTCCAGGAGGGCGGCGCGTTCCTTCGTGCGCTTCTGCTGGGGACGGATGATCATGAAGTAGAAGATGGCGATGATGGAGCCGAACATGAGGACCATGCTCCAGATGCTTCCGCCTTCGCCGCCCTGGGGCGGGGGAGCCATTGCTAAGAGGAATGAAACCATAGGATTGTTCTCCGAGTTGTAGTGGTGTATGATTGTTGGTTAGTATCGTGTCGTGGCAGTGTCAACTGCCGGCCTGTCTGAACGCGTCGAGCATCTCCTTCTTCCACGGAGCGAACCGGTCGGCGAGGATGTGCGTCCGCGCCTCGCGCACGAGCCAGAGGTAGAATGTAAGATTGTGAATTGTTGCGAGCTGCAGCGCGAGGATCTCGTTCACCTGGAAGAGGTGGCGGAGATAGGCGCGTGTGAATGTCGAGCATGTATAGCACGTGCACGCCTCATCGGGCGGGCGTGGGTCGGTCTTCCATTTGGCATTCTTCATATTCATGCGTCCGCGGCTTGTGAAGAGCATGGCGTTTCGCGCATTGCGCGTGGGCATGACGCAGTCGAACATGTCAATGCCGCGGTCGATCGCCTCGAGAATGTTCTCCGGCGTTCCGACACCCATGAGGTACCGGGGCTTGTCCTTCGGCAGCCGGGCGGTGGTGAATTCGGTCATTTCGTACATCGCCTCGGCCGGTTCACCAACGGCGAGTCCGCCGACGGCGTACCCGT
Source organism: Bacteroidota bacterium (assembly GCA_030824175.1). Taxonomy (GTDB): domain Bacteria; phylum Bacteroidota; class Ignavibacteria; order UBA10030; family UBA8401; genus CAISDA01. Next base: position 3,292 of record JAVBYH010000230.1, read on the forward strand.
CGAAGTCCATGGCGGTGAGTGCATCGGCGCTCTCGGCGCGGATCTCCTTGAAGACGCTGCCCTGGACGATCGCGAAGAGCGCTTGCGTGTGGCCGTAGTACGCGGGCACTGCCCGGGCATGGGCGAGGCATTCGCCGGCCCAGCGCACGGTCATCTCGTTCGATTTATTCGCATAGGCGAACTCGCAGGGATACGGTGTGCACTCGTCGAGCACCATCATGATGTCTGCGCCGATGGCGCGTTCGATCTCGATCACGCTTCGGGGCGAGAAGAAATGGGATGATCCGTCGAGATGCGATTTGAATGTGACGCCGTCGCGCGAGATTTTCCGGAGATCGGACAGGCTGAAGACCTGGTACCCGCCGCTATCGGTGAGAATGGGCTTGTCCCAATTCATGAACGAGTGGAGGCCGCCCATCGAGCGGAGCACGTCGCAGCCGGGGCGGAGGTACAGGTGATACGTGTTGCCGAGGATGATCTGCGCGCCGAGCTCGCGGAGCTCCCGCTGTTCGATCGCCTTTACGGCGCCCTGGGTGCCGACAGGCATAAAAATAGGCGTCTCGATGGCGCCGTGGTCTGTCTGGAGAACGCCCGCGCGGGCGGCAGTGTCGGTATGGAGTAGCGTATATTTCACAGTATTGTAAGATAGGAAATTTCCGTCAGACATTCAAACCCGATCGGAGATGCACCGATCGGAGGAGAAAAAAATCCTTCTCCGAGAGTTGCGCCATATGATGAATGTTGGTATATTTTTGTTTTTGAAGGCAGGTTCATTTCTGACAGAGCACACAGAGAGACATGGCGAATATTTACTGTACCTCATTCACGTCGAAAATCGGTACGATCTACGTTGCATCGACAGAAACGGGAGTGTGCAAACTAAGCATCCCCAAGGAATCGAAAAAAGATTTTCTCCGCTGGCTCTCACATCATTTCGACGACGACGATGTCGTCGAGAACAAGACGCGGAACAAGGACGTCATCGATCAGCTCACCCGGTATTTCAACGGTAAGCTCGCGAAATTTTCCGTGGAGGTCGACCACATCGGCACGCCATTCGAACTGCGGGTCTGGAAGGAACTGGGGCACATTCCGTACGGGACGACGATCTCGTACAAGCAGCTGGCCAAGCGTGTCGGCGTGCCGCGTGGATTCCAGGCTGTCGGACGGGCGAATGCCACCAATCCGCTCCCGATCATCGTGCCCTGTCACAGGGTCCTCTCTGCCGATGGATCGCTCGGGGGATATTCCGCCGGCATCAAGACGAAGGAATTCCTCCTGCGCCTCGAAGGCGCGATCATGCTGTAACCCTCGGCAATTGCCGCACTCGCAATTGCCGCACCCTCATTGCGTCGCTTCTCAAAATTTTGTATTTTACTCTGGACACGGTGCACCGTGTGCCATACACCACCGTACGTGCGTCGCTCTTCACATCCGGCAGACATCCCGAATGCAAAGACCGCCGCATTTTTTATTCCTTTTGAGACTTCTGAAGAATCCATGTCCGTATTACAATCCTTAAATCCGGTCCAGCGCAGCGGAGCAGAAACGCTTCAGGGTCCCGTCATGATCATCGCGGGCGCGGGGAGTGGAAAGACGCGCGTTCTCACGTACCGCATCGCCCATCTGCTCGAAACGGGAGTGAAGCCGTATGAGATCCTCTCGCTCACCTTCACCAACAAGGCCGCCAAAGAGATGAAGGAGCGCATCACGGCGCTCGTCGGCACGCAGGCCGCCTCCATCTGGGCCGGCACATTCCACTCCGTCTTCTCGCGCATACTGCGGCAGGAGTGCGAGGCGCTCGGGTACCTGCGCACGTTCTCCATCTACGATTCGGACGACAGCCAGAACGTGATCAAGTCGATTCTTCATGCCTTCAGCATCTCGACGCAGCAGGTGGCGCCGCGCGCGGTGCAGAGCCGCATCAGCGGCGCAAAGAATCAGCTCGTTACGCCCAAGCAGTACGACGCCTTGGCAAAGGAATTCTTCGAGCAGAACGTCGCGAAGATCTATCACGAGTACCAACAGAAGCTTTTCAAGAGCAACGCGATGGACTTCGACGACCTCCTGATCAAGCCGATCGAACTCTTCCAGCGGTTTCCCCGCGTGCTCGAAAAATATCAGTACCGGTTCAAGTACATCCTTGTGGACGAATACCAGGACACGAACCACGCGCAGTACGTGCTCATCAAGATGCTCGCCGACAAGTTCAAAAATATCTGCGTCGTCGGCGACGATGCGCAGAGCATTTATGCGTTCCGCGGCGCGGACATCAAGAACATCCTCGACTTCGAACGCGACTATCCCCAGTGCAAAACGATCCGCCTCGAACAGAACTACCGTTCGACGAAGACGATCCTCGCCGCGGCGGGCTCGGTGATCAGGAACAACAAGCAGCAGATCCCCAAGGAGCTCTGGACGGAGAATCCGCAGGGTGACGCGATCACGCTCAACGAGGCGGAGGACGACAAGGACGAGGGACTGACGATCGCGCACCAGATCCAGGACCTGTGCGCGAAGGAGAAGCTCGACCTCAAGAATTTCGCGCTCCTCTACAGGACGAACGCCCAGTCGCGGTCGCTCGAGGATGCGCTTC